>NZ_JBHSBY010000124.1:0-41286 GCF_042650905.1 Pedobacter jamesrossensis
ATTAACTAATTGGTTATAAGTTAAATATAAGAAAATAAACCCATAAAAACAAGTCAAATAGTTGGTAATCAGATATTTAAACACTTAACTTAATGACATTGGGCTCGCGCCGGCGGGAACTACAATCGCATCCCCGGCCTTTATGTAATATTCATTTCCATCGATAATGCATATGCCTTGCCCGCCCTCAAAACGGAAAAACTGATCGTTCGAGTGGTGCACCTCTTCACCGATATCCGTTCCTGGGGGCAGGTTCATCAGCACAACCTGAAGGTGCTCGCCTGTATAAATTACTTTTCTAAAATTGCTGTTTTCATGGGCATCTGTTTCGATGCTGCTTTTAAATCCTTTCATTTGATCTTGATTTTAAATTTGGAGAAACAGCTTTGAAATACCATTCCCGTGTTTTGTTTATTTAGCTGAACTTATGAACTCATAAGAATGTCTTTTCTTTCCTTAAATTCTTCCTTGCTTATTTCCCCGGACGCAAATCTTCTGTTAAGGATATCAAGCGGTGAATCTTTTCTGTGTCGCTGTCCAGGTATTTGGTAGGGTAGCGCAAATATCCAAAAGAGTAATACTACCCATATACACCACCAGATGAAATCCATTCCCCAATAGTTGTTTTCATAAAACATTATAATTGTTTTGATATGTGACTGGACATCCGGTCATAACAAATCTGGTGGTTTTTCGATTTGGTAGGTTGTGGAATTATGTTTATTCCTTATATCATTCACACTTTCATAGTATGTTCTTTGGTTCATCTTTCAATTTGGTGATGATTTCACGGATTTCAGCTTTTTCCTTTGATATATCCTGACGGATAAGTCCGAACAGACTCATGTAGGTGTTGGCAATCCAGACCAGAGCAAAGCTAGCAATAAGATATCCTCTCCAATCCTCCATTAAAAGGTGAAAATTTGTAAGGCATATAAAAATAATGGTAATATAATGGCTGAAACAGTATTCGCAGGTAAAAAGGTAAAAGAATTTCCTAACCAGAATGCTTTTACCATTGAGGCTTCTCTTGATGCAATATTCCCTGGGCTCCCGGAAAACCTCCTCATGCGTGACCGTCCATGCCACACAGGCAATTGGTATCGATAATAGGAAGAGCCATGTAATCTCTTGTTGAATTGACATTAGTTGATGTATTATTGATTCGTATAAACTAAAATTCTGTCGGATGTTTAAAGGATAAGGCACAGGATAACATTATGCCTCCAATGCCTTAAACATTTATTGTCTTTAATTCCTAGTGTTCAACTAACAAGTCGTTGCCTACCATAGTTACCCCACTGGCGTTCCAAGCCATTCTGCCAGCCTCATCTTTCTGATAGAAGGTACTTACATGTCCGTGCAGGTTTACGTGGTTGCCCGAAACCTGGACTTTGATCTTACAGTCCTTTAGCGATGAATTACGCTTGATTGCTTTTTCGATAGCCGCCTTTTCTATATCATCTCCATGATCAGATTTGATCTCGATGTAGTTAGAAATTCCTTTTACACCCGCAAGGTTTGTAGCTGCTTTTTCCGCCGCTTCACGCTGATAGTTCCACTTAACCTTTCCGCTCAAGGTAACCCATCCCTGTTCCACTTCAACACTCAGATGATCATCGGGCACTTCAGAATCGCCCTTGAAAGTATTGACCACGTCGGCTGCAATATCGGTATCGTTATTATTGTAGGCTGAACCCAGATTAACTGTAATTTCCTCTGCTACACCCTTAACACCCGACACATTTTTAGCGGCCTCTTCAGCCTCCAGCTTTTTTCGATAGCTGTCTACCGATCCTGTTAAGGTAACAATACCATCCTTAACCGTTACACCGATCTCTGCGGCATGCAAAAGCGGTTCCCATCTGATGGCATCCTGCACATCTTTTTGTAATTCCTCGTTTTTTTTCATCTTTTCTCTGTTTTGTATCCAATACCAGTTTAATATCCTGATCTGGATGAGTCTTTTTGTGAGCGGCATTTTAATCTGGTTTGAATTCTACAGATTCTATTTAAGGGATATTCAGTTTGGAGCCTGAGCGGATTATTGAACTCATTCAGGTCTGTCTCTTCTTCTCATCTACATCATCAGAACTGCAGCACCGGTTATTTTTCCAGCCCGTAGTGCATCAAGGGCCTCATTTGCCTCTTCCAGTTTAAACAGGGTAGTTTCTGTTCTGATGGGTATCTTAGGTGCTAGGCTCAGATACTCAATTGCATCTCGTCTGGTCAGGTTTGCCACCGAACGCAGGGTCCGCTCTTCCCAAAGACTTGAATAAGGGAATGAAGGGATGTCGCTCATGTGGATTCCCCCACAAACGACAGTGCCACCTTTTTCAAGATCTTTTAGCGCTTTGGGTACAAGTGCTCCCAGGGATGCAAATATGATTGATGCATCCATTTTTTCCGGTGTCGGCTGTGAGGAATCACCCGCCCAGGTAGCACCTAAACCCAATGCAAATTTCTGTGCCTTAGAATCCCCATCTCTGGTAAAGGCGAATACCTCTTTCTTTTCGCTGATTACTACCTGCGTAAGCAGACTGGCTGCAGCACCAAAACCATAGATTCCAATTCGATTGGCCGACGAATCGATCATCTTATAGCTTCTGTACCCAATTATTCCGGCGCACATTAATGGAGCGCCCGATGGCTTTGCATAACTAGGATCTAAAGGGAAGCAGTAATTTTCATCAGCCAGTGTATATTCAGCGTAGCCACCATCTATATTGTAGCCAGTAAACAGCGCATCTTCACAAAGATTTTCCCTATCATTAATACAATACCTACATTTACCACAAGTATAGCCTAGCCAGGGCACCCCTACAAAATCATCGGTTTTAAATTTGCTAACTTCATCTCCGGTCTGGCAAACTGTACCTATAATTTCATGTCCCATGATCAATGGAAGCTTTGGGTTAGTAAGCTCGCCGTCCATGATGTGCAGATCAGTCCGGCACACGCCGCAGGCAATCACTTTGATAAGTACTTGCTTTGATGAAGGAGTGGGGACCATCAGCTTTTTGAGTTGCAGCGGTTGCCCGGGTTTTTCCATAACCATTGCCCTCATCATACTCCTGATACGTAATTTCATAGTTGAATAGCTTAAATTGATTGAAAGAAAAAAGCGGGTTAAAAATTTGATCTGCTCCTTCAACAAAATTCAGTATTGAAAGTTGTTTTGAGAATGACGCCCATCATGCCGATTATAGATATTCATCATCAGTCCGTCCGAGATGATAGGCCAGTCAAATGAGTGGTTATCCAGTTTCAATTTTATTTCTTGATTGAAAAGCTACGCTTAGTGTGAATCCTGCAACGCTTTTCTTTAAAGGTGCAACATATAAGGTTTACAAATAGGCAACCTTTGATTGTTCCTGTTGCAGGAATTTTGCATTCTGGAAAAACCTCGAAATATTAACCATGAAAAAACTACAAGATAAAATCGTATTCATTACCGGTGGAAACTCTGGTATCGGAAAAGCAGCAGCACTGGAAGCCGCCCGTGAAGGGGCTACAGTTATTATAGCAGATTTAGCCGGGTCAAACCATCAAAAAACCCTTGAAGAAATAAGTGCCCTGGGAGGAGAATCCTTGTTTGTACCCATTGATGTCTCTGATGTGGAAAGCGTTAAACTGGCAATAAATTCTACAGTATCCAAGTTTGGGAGGCTGGACGTGGCTTTTAACAATGCAGGAATCGGCGCAGCGTATTCGGGTATACATGATCTTCCAGAAGAAGTATGGGAGAGGGTAATCTCTATTAACCTTACCGGTCAGTTTTACTGTGTCAAATATGAACTTCAGCAGTTTTTAAAACAGGGCGGTGGTGTAATCGTAAATATGTCCTCTCTGGGCGGTCTCAAGGCTGAGCATGGCCTGATTCCCTATGCTGCTGCCAAGCACGGGGTACTGGGTATTACCAAAAATATAGCCGTTCAATATGCTACCCAAAATATCAGGGCCAATGCAATATGCCCATACTATATAGAAACTCCACTGATCAGTGCCATTTCAGAGGAAATCCATCATAAATGGATTGAGGGTACCCCTTCAAAGAGGCTTGGTAAGGCAGAAGAGGTAGCCAAAGCATTTATTTATCTCGCCTGTGATGATTCCAGTTATTGTAATGGTACGCAGATCATTCTGGATGGCGGGGTGATGGCATAACATATTGACATATCTGTGCACTGCTTTTCGCCGTTGATGAACATCTTATCTCTGCATAACCTGTATCATTTGTAAAGGGAGAGTATAGGTTGACCTTTATTGGATAATGTCAATAAGTTTCTTTAGAATTTCTAAGCACAAACGGGATCGTGTATTAGCAAACGAAGGCATTTTACATTATCGGGAACTGTTGACAGCTACATAAGAAAAAGAGCAGCTGAACATGTAGCAGGCAAGGTTCTGGAATACGCTGATTGCTGATCAAAGAATAATTATTGATAGTTAACGAAAAAATAAAACAAATACCTTAATTTTTAACCATGGCCATACAAACCATAAATCCTTTTAATAATCAGGTTATTAAAAGCTACGAGGAAATGACTCCAGATGCGGTAGAAATCGCAATTTCCATTGCAGACGAAACCTTCCAGCATTGGAGGAAGACCTCATTTTCGCAGCGTAAAGTGTTGCTGCACAAAGTTGCAGACCTCATGCGTAGTCAAAAGGATGTCCTTGCCAAACTCATTACCCTTGAAATGGGGAAACTGATTGCGCAGAGTTATGCAGAAATTGCGCTCAGTGCAGATATTGTAGATTACTATGCGGACAATGCTGAAACTTTTTTGGAAGACCAGCGTCTTGAACCGGAATATGGGGAAGCATATATCAAGAGCACACCAATAGGCGTTTTGCTTGGAGTAGAGCCCTGGAACTTTCCATTTTATCAGGTAGCCAGTTTTGCAGCACCCAATATCATGGCGGGAAACGTAGTGCTGGTGAAACATGCCAGTAATGTTCCTCAGTGTGCGCTGGCTATCCACAGGCTTTTTGAGGAGGCTCGGGCACCAGAAGGTGTTTATACCAATCTTTTTCTTAGCGGAAGCCGCATAGATGAGGTGGTGGCAGATGAACGTATAAAAGGTGTCTCTCTTACCGGAAGTGAAGCCGCTGGGGCAAGCATTGCTGCCGCAGCCGGAAAAGCACTTAAGAAATCTGTTCTTGAGCTTGGTGGAAGCGATGCGTTTATTGTCTTAGCTGACGCAGACATCGATCAGTCGGTTGACTGGGCGGTAATCGGAAGAATGAACAATACCGGCCAGTGTTGCGTTGCGGCAAAAAGAATTATCGTGGTGGAAGAAGTTGCTGATGAATTCCTGACTAAGTTTAAAGCCAAACTAAGCGGACTCAAAGTAGGAGATCCAATGGATAGTGACACAGAGCTTGGGCCATTAAGCTCTGAAGGTGCGGTTATCCAACTGATTGAGCAGGTGCAAAGGAGCGTAAGCGCTGGTGCCAAGGTTCTGCTGGGCGGAAAACTCATTGAACGCAAAGGTGCCTTTATAGAGGCAACTATTTTAGGTGATATCAAGCCAGGAATGGCCGCTTACCACGAGGAACTCTTCGGGCCTGTTGCAGCTTTTTACAGGGTGAAGGATGAGCAGGCTGCTATTGATCTGGCCAATGATTCTCCATTTGGACTCGGTGGAAGTATTTTCACCAAAGATATCGAAAAAGGGAAACGCCTGGCTGAACAAATAGATACCGGCATGGTCTTTATCAACCATCCTACCTGGACCCAGGCAGACCTTCCGTTTGGAGGTACGAAACGCTCAGGATATGGCAGGGAACTGTCAAGCCTTGGCGTGCAAGAATTTGTAAACAAAAAGCTCATTAGGGTGAGTGCACTCTCTGACCCATTCTAACATCATATATTAATGCCAATGCCTTTTCTGATCCTTACATATACTATAAACGGATTAGGGAAGGTATTTTACCTTTAATATCAAAAACCAAATAAAATAGGTAACCCATGCGTTCATAAAAGAAACCAGATGTGTGCTCTGTAGATGCAAATCATTTTTCTTTTCTTCTAGACTATCTACCTGGGAAAGCGCCGATACATCATTTATCGCCTTTTTACTGGAATCCTGAATCTTTTTGATTTCTGTAAGTTTGTCGTCCGGCAACATCTGAACATGAAATCCATCTAATTCCATAATATAATCACTTTTAGTCCTTCCTGCTGAAGATTCCGGATCGCTGATCGGCTGGTCGTTTTGATCTTGTCTGAAATCACCACAAATCCAGCTATCTTTTCGTTAATTGAAAGATATGAAACGGCTTTACCCATTTTCTGTTCAGCACTCACCTTCTCACCCCAGAAACATTGCAATGGCAGCACTGATCTGATCCATCAGGCTTTTATTTCCCAGCGCAGGATTCTCTTTTCCAAGTTTTCCTGTTATACCTTTTCCGGTAATGCCCTCTAAATGATGGACATGCTCTACAGTGGGCCCCCATCTTCTTCGCCATTTTCGTAAAGAGGCTGGACAGAATAAGTTTATTGCCAAGGGAAATAGTGAGTAAAAAAGCCAATCTGCTAGTCAAGATATTTAAATCCTTTTGTTAATTTCGCGGCTCGTTTTTTGTAAATGAATCATTCAATTGTTAAACCAGATGGCCAATCTTCCGGTCATCAATAAAACCCAATTATGGAAAAGTTTGAAAAAGTAAAAGAGGTAATCTCAGCTATTGAGGCTGATGCAACGAAATTTTATGAAAACGGTAATGCAGCTGCTGGTACCCGTGTACGTAAAGCAATGCAAGATCTTAAAGTTTTAGCTCAGGAAATCAGAGCAGAAGTAACTGAAAAGAAAAACAGCGATAAATAAAAACAACACTGTTTTGGGAAATTATAAATCTCCTGGCAATTTTTGCCAGAAGATTTTTTTAAAATTTAGTTCAGCGAGTATGTTCTACAAAAATTAGGCGTTTATATGCTACGCATAGCGCCTAAAGTATAAAATGATTTAAGATTTAGGTTCAAAATATAAAACCTAGACCAGTTTAATTGAAAACGCAAAGTCTTAGCAGTGAGTTTTTAAAGGCTACACCAGCTTAATTTAAAACCTAGAGTCTACCCCTTAGAACATCACAACTCGATATTTCTCATTTAGGATGTTAATTTCCTCTATATGTGGAGTAACCATATGCTGAGAGTGTGATTGGTACATGGTAATGTTTCTCATCTTGAATCTGAAACACGACCTCAATAAAAGGGTAAAAGCTTTCGGTTTTCCTACTAGAAAAATATTCTTTTATAAAAAAGGTAAGCTTGTATATTCCTTTATTTTGTTCTCTTTGCTCAAGGAAGTCTGTAATCCGGCCTTGCGCATCTGTAACTTTCTTATCTACAAAAGACCATACTTTAGTTCTTTGATCTAGTTTTTCCAGCTGAACGGTAACACCGCTAGCAGGCATGCCTGAAGAAACATCTAAAATATGGCTTGATAACTGATATTTTGGTATCTGTCCATATGCAATATTTAGGATCATCCCCAATAGAGCACTTAAAATAATTTTTTTCATTTTTAATTTTCTTTTACTGTAATATCGGCTATTGGTAGCACCGCCGATCGTGCAATTAAGTCATCATTTTCAGCACTGCCGCCACCTGCAACACCAATACTTCCCACTATAAGATCTCCGTACCATAAAGGGACACCTCCACCGAGTAACAATAACTCAGGTAGAAAAGCTAAATTTTCGCTATCACTGCTCTTTTTTGCATTTCTTGCTAACGTAAGTGTTCTGGTTTTTGTTGAAAGCGCCGTATATGCCTTTCTTCTGGCAGCTTCGGTATTATGAGGGCCAACATCGTCGCCACGAGTAATGGAAATGGTTATTCCCGACTCATCTAAGATCGCAATCGATACCTGTTTACCCATTGCAGTTGCCTTAGCTCTGGCAACTTCGGCTAGGGCATAAGCTGCTTTTAAGGTAAGCCGACTTTTTGTTGTCAAATATGGATTGATTGATACAGCATGTGGCTCTTGCCTGGCAAAATCCTTTTTGTTATGGTTTGCCTCCTGGGCAAGAGCAGATATAGGTACAGTTATAAAAATATAAACTATAAATTTTTTGATTATCATTCTACAAAAATACTGGGTCACTTGCTAAAAAACGTTGACCTAGCGCAAGGATTTAAAGCCTGGATTTTATTCGACTAAGCGTTGAAGGGGATATACCCAGGTATGAAGCGGCCATTTTATTAGATAAACGCAGAAGAAAATCGGGTTGAAATTCAATAATCCAGCGTACTTTTTCCAAAGCATTGAAGCCCTGGAATCCATAAATCCTCTTTTGCGCATTGATAAATCCTAATTCCAGTATCTCACGATAAATCATAGCGAATTGTGGAACCATGTCTACTAAATGGAAAAAATCAGAACGACTAATGTACAATAGTTCCGATTTTGATATAGCTTGCAGATACTCAAGAGCAACAGTTTGCTGAATAAAACTGGGTAATGCCGTGCAGAAGCCACCTTTAAAACCAAAATATCGAGTAGTTTCATTTCCATCAATATTATAGGTAAATAACCTTAAGCAACCTTCATTCACAAAATAGTAACCCTTACATACTTCATTAAATCCTATGAGTATTTCATTGCGTCGAGCTTTTACTAAAATGAAGTGATTGCAAATGAGGTCCAAAATTTCTTCAGAAATGCTACTTCTGCTTGTGATATAGGTTTTTAATTGATGGTACATAGTTTAATATCAATGCCTTATAAAATGCAGATTTCCGCAGTAAAAGGTTTATAAAACACATTTGAAATATACATCAAAGTTAATTATTGTGGTAATTTACGTTTTTTAAGATAAGTAACGCCATCAAAGTTTTTACCCCTTGGTTAAAATCAAAGCAACGCTTTACGCGGCTTTGCCAATTATTTTATGCGTAAATTAGGTATAACATTGCTGGGGGTAATTAATTTACCAATTCACAAGTGTTTGTAAGGATTTGTTTCACTCAACGACTAATTGGTTATGAGAAAGTTAAAATTATTAATAATACCAATATTGGCACTTGCATTAAATGCTTGTAGCCAAAATAAAAGCACCGATGAAAATTCTAAAATGGTTAGCCAGATAAAGGATGTAAAAAAATATCCGATGGCCAAAACAAATGATTACTGGAAAAAGGTGCTTTCAGAAAATAGTTATGAAATTATGGTAAACAGTGGAACTGAAACACCATATAAAAACCCGTATTGGAATAACCACAAAAAAGGTATTTACGTTAGTGCAGCTACTGGAAAGCCTTTATTTAGCTCTGATGCAAAGTTTGAATCCGGAACTGGATGGCCAAGCTTTTTTAAACCAATTGATGAAAAGGCCATTAAAATCGTAAGAGATGCTTCTGACGGCATGATTCGGGATGAGGTTGTAGAAGCTTCAACAGGATTGCACTTAGGTCATGTTTTTGACGATGGACCGAAACCAACAGGCTTGCGTTATTGTATGAACTCTTATGCATTAAAATTTATTCCATCTAAATAAATCTATCATGAAAACTAGTAAAATATGGATACTGTTTGCGGTGTTTTTTGCTTCTTGTGCAAACGGAAAAACTGCAAAGCAAAATAATGATTTTGCCAAACTACCTCAACCCGATTCAAATGAAAAGGTAGCTACTTTCGCAGGCGGTTGTTTTTGGAGTTTAGCTGAGGGTTTGAGTGAATTAAACGGAGTTGATAAAGTTATAGCGGGTTATGCAGGTGGAAATGTTAAAAATCCAACTTACGAAGAGGTTTGTTCTGATAACACTGGTCATGCAGAATCTGTACAAGTTTATTACAATCCAAAAGTTATCAGCTATGCACAATTGGCCGAAGCATTTTTTTATGCGCATGACCCAACAACTTTAAACAGACAAGGGCCAGATGAGGGAGAGGATTATCGCTCTGTTGCATTTTATCGTACTCCAGAAGAAGAAAAAGAATTAAAAACCGTTATTGCTAAAGTAAATGCAAGTCATCATTATGGCGAACCGATAGTAACTCAGGTTGTTCCTTTCAAAGTAATTTATCCTGCAGAAAACTATCATCAAGGTTATTATAAAGCTCACCCTACAAGTTCTTATATCATAAATGTATCTAAGCCCAAAGTGATGAAACTTAGGGAAACTATGAATGCATATTTAAAGCCAGAATTTAAACATTAATATAAAGGGCTCAATTTCTGAAGCCCTTTATTATTTATAATCCAGAATAATAATCGTAGCCCTGTTCGGCCCAGTAATCTTTTGGCCTATTATTACTGAAAGACATTTTTCCGATTCTTTTAAGGTTTTTAATGCCATACTTAACCGGAATAATCAGGCGTAAAGGTGCGCCGTGTTCGTTAGTAATTGCTTCTCCATTCATTTCGTATGCAAGTAGGGTTTGTGGGTGTAAAACACTTTCCATTTCCAAGCCTACATAATACTCGCCGTTTGGAGTTTCCAAACCCATGTATTTTTTCTTTGTTTGTTCATCTAATTTATAATGAGCCAGAAAATCACTCAATTTAACACCAGCCCAATGTTGTATTTGGTCCCAACCTTCAACACATTTAAAGTCGAAAATAATTTCGGTTTTAGGCAGGGCTTTTATTTCTTCAATCTTAATACTTAATATTTTGTTATTGTTATAAATATTTAAAGTCCAATTGTTTATGTCGAAATTTTCATCGTCTTCAATTCCTATTAAACTATTTACCCTTACGTTTTTTGCCGCCCGTTCCTGAGGGTAGGTTTTAACCAAGTGATTATTGCTAAAGAAGTTTCGAAAGAAAAGTTCTGTTTTATTTAAAGCACGTCTTAGTGGGGCACGAGCGCCACCAGTAATTCCTGGAGTTTCTTCAGGTGCATTTAGCAAAGCTTTCCATCCTAAAATTGCGCCTCCGCCAAGGGCAAAAAAAGCACCAAATGAAATAAAATTACGTCGTTTTATTTTTTGCTCTATTGTAAGAGGAACATTGGCTTTCTTTTTATTCTGCTCTTTCATTGTCTTCAGTTTGGATTTTATCAGATGAGACTTCTGGATTTAGTTCTACAACTTCAAAGCCTGATACCACAGAACGAAAATTATTCCATCCAGCTAGAATTACCTGTATTACATGTATCATAAAGAATAATACGTAGCCAATGGTTAGTGCGAAATGTAGAATCCTGGCAAAATGATAGCCACCACATAACCAGCAAAGCCAGTAAAATTGCACAGGTTTGTAAATAGCAAGACCTGTTAGAACAGAACCAATACCCATAAAAATAATTGCAGTGTAAGCAATACGCTGTGCTGCATTATATTTTTTTTGAGGTGGAATGGTTTTTCTGATGTGTAAATCGTGCAAAAGTACCTGCCACGCCTCTTTAAACGAATTCTTCTTAGGAAATAATTCTCTCCATGAGCCTGAGAAAATTGTATAAAGGATGTACAATAGCCCATTAATAAAAAAGAACCACATAAAAAGGAAGTGAAAAGCCATTCCTTCAGCAAGCCGCTGTGGAATATGGAAATAATTATAAAACCATTCTGGAAAGAATTTTATAATACTGTAACCAAAAATAGAAATGCCATAAGCATCATTTGCCCAATAAATGAAGAGTCCACTCCAAATCATAATCATGAGTACCGGGAAATTAACCCAATGCGTCCAACGCATTAAAAACGAATGTTTTTCTTTAATTACCTTCATGATATTTTCTTTAATTAACGCAAAATATGAGTTTTTAAATTTATCAGTTAACTGTTAGTCATTGCTTTTTCGATTTTTGTTGCAGATGAAATTTTCCCTGTTTTTTTGTTCTGTAGAAATGCAATTATTTGTATTGCTTGAGAGTTTTTGAGTTTCTGAGAAGTTATTTCTACACTACCATTCTTTTTCCCATTTAGGCTAAAAGTTTCAAATTGATTTACGATTTGTACGTGCGAAAGTGTCTTGCCTTTATTTTCTCCTTTAAGAATTTTACTAATTGCATTTGTATTTATCAACGCGATTACTAAATCATCATTTTCAGTAGCTTGATTAACAGCATAGCTTAATGTTAAAAAATTACCTTCCTGTTTGGTTAACTTCATTTGGATACTGCTGGCTGTATTTGCAGAAAGCGCCGTAGAAATAGCTTTTCTCAATGTGCTTTCTTCAGAACCAACAAACTCTTTTGTACCATTAACTATTATTTGTGGCGTATAAACACTTTGTAAATTTAACCAATTAGCATATTGATTTTGTCTTGCCGAAAATTTAGGATTACTAAAGCTATCTTTCCAGCCTAATCTATCCCAATAATCTACATGATAAGCTAAAATATAAACAGATTTATTATAGTTTTCCTTTTCTATTTTGGCTACAAGCGCATCGGCTGGCGGACAACTCGAACATCCTTCTGAAGTAAATAACTCTACAACTGCAAAGCCAGAATCAATAGATAAATGTTTGTTAATTGGTTTTATAGAAAAAGCCATACTGATTGATGCAAGCAGTATTATGGCTAATGTTGTTTTCGCAATCATTGCTTGTTTTTTTAAGATTAGTCGTTATCTATAAAAAATCCTTACAAATAAATTGTATTAAAATTTAAGGATGCTAAAACGACAGCGAACCAAGTATTTAAGCGTTATACTGATACAATATACCATAAAATATGTACAACAAAAAGGATGGAGTTACTGACGAAATTATTTGCAGGTTTTAAAGCCGGTGAATAAAGCCTTTATGATAAGTTTAAAGTTGTTTTCAAAGCAAAGATTGGAGAGGAAATTAATAAAAATTAAATTTTATGTAAGGTTATCTCAAATTGTGCGACAAAGCATAAAACAAAAACGCAATAACATGAAAAATCAACTCTTAAAAACTACTGGTAGATTATTTTTAACCACATTATTAGCTGGTGCATTATCTTTTCCAATTTTAGCATCTGCAAGTCAGTTGCAAGATAAAATGTCGAAAATGAAACAAGACAAAATGGGTAAGAAAAAAATGGATAAGATGGAAAAAAGTAAAATGTCTAAAATGAAAACGGATTCGGTGAAGAAAGCGAAGATGGAAAAATCGAAAATGTCGACAGATAAAATGTCTAAAAGTAAAATGTAAAAAAATGCCTTCAATTTTCTTCAGAAAATTGAAGGCATTTTTGAAAATCTTATTGACTATTTCATTCCATCTTGAATTTTCTGGATCATATCCAAGTGTCCTTTTACAATTGGAGCAGTTTTAGCAGCAAATGCTTTCAAATCAGTATCGGTGCCATCTTTTGCTTCTTTTTCCATTAAATCCAAAGTAGATTTATGGCCATCTACCATCGCACTTACATAAGCCTTGTCGAAATCTGAACCGGTTTTTTTACTCAAATCATCCATCTTTTTCTTATGATCTTCATCAACTGTTGTTGGCAAAGTAATATTCTTAGTATTTGCAATCGACATTAACTCAGTGTTTGCTTGTCCATGGTCGCTAACCATCATTGTTGCAAATTCTTTAACTTTAGCATTTGTGCTCTTCTCTAAAGCTAATTTACCCAATTCAACTTCAGCCATACCACCAACAGCGGCAGTAGTTGCAAATTTCGAATCTTCTTCAGGAACTGCAATGCCGCCAGTTTCTGCTACATTGGTCGTTGTGTCTTTCGACATGTTAAGACTGTCTGCTGTTTCTTTAGCATCTTTATTTCCGCTGCAAGCCTGAAAGGTTAATGCAGATGCAGAAAGTGCCATTACATAAAATAAATTTTTCATATTATAAATTTTGTTGTGCCAATTAAACCCTTTTTCAAAGTAAATAGTTTTCAAAAAATGAATAAAAATGTTTTTAATTATTGATTCTAATTATCGGATGCTTTTAAAAGTCAGCTGTTTATATTAAATCTGGTTTGTAAAAATCTACTGAAAATAAAACTAAGCAGTATTTCGCTTTGTTACACTTTTATACCCAATCAATGCTTAATTTTTAAATTACTATGAGTTTAGAAAAGTATAAACAGAAACGTGATTTTAATAAAACTGCTGAGCCTAAAGAAGGTATTAGTAAGGATGGTAAAAAATTGATTTTTGTGATTCAAAAGCACGATGCATCTAGGTTACATTACGATTTTCGTTTAGAAATGGGTGGCGTTTTAAAAAGTTGGGCTGTGCCAAAAGGACCCTCTCTAGATCCTAAGGTAAAACATTTGGCTATGATGGTTGAAGATCATCCTTTTGATTATCGGAATTTTGAAGGGATAATTCCCGAGGGTGAATATGGTGCAGGAACAGTAATTGTTTGGGATCAGGGCTGGTATGAAACGATTGAACCTATAAAAGGTAAAAAGTCACAAGAAAAGTATTTGCTTGCCGAGCTTGCTAAAGGTTCGGTAAAAATGCGATTGCATGGCGAAAAGCTAAATGGAGAATTTGCACTTGTAAAAACAAAAGGAATGGGCGATAATGCTTGGTTATTAATCAAACACGACGATGATTTTGCAACAAAAAAGGACATAACTAAAGAGGATAAATCCATCCTCTCGGGAAAAACTATTGCTGCGGTGGAAAAAACCAGCAAAAAGATATGGACATCTGGAAAAGAAAAGAAAACTAAAGAAAATAAAGTTGTTAAAAAAAAGACTAAAGTTAAAGATGAAGATTTAAAAATCGATGTAGAAAAGGTTTTAAAAACTGCTACTAAATCTTCAATTCTTAAAAATATTAAGCCTATGCTTGCAACGCTGGTCGATACGCCATTTGATGATGCTGATTGGCAGTATGAGGTGAAATGGGATGGCTATAGGGCGCTTGCTTTCTTAAATAAAGGTTCAGTAGAACTTCTTTCACGCAATAATAAATCTTTTAATGATAAATTTTATCCGATAGTAAATATTTTTAAATCATTTAAACTGGATGCCATTTTTGATGGTGAAGTGCTTGTACTTAATACAAAAGGCTTATCTGATTTTGGCAGACTTCAAAATTGGAGAAGCGAAGCAGATGGGGAACTTGTGTTTTACGTTTTTGATATTTTATGGTATAAAGGAAAAGATCTTACCAGCCTTAGCTTGGTAAGAAGGCAAGCGATACTTAATATGGTATTACCAACAGATGATGATCGCATCAGAATCTCGAAAGTTTTTAATGCGAGCGGAATAGATTTTTTTGCAGCAGCAGAAAGAATGGGCTTGGAAGGTATAATGGCCAAGAGAAAGGAGTCTGCCTACACGTTAAACAGCCGTTCGAAAGAGTGGTTAAAAATAAAAGTTAATAAAAGACAAGAAGTAATAATTGTCGGTTTTACCAAAAATAAAGACACATCCAAATCTTTTAGTTCCTTAATATTAGCTGTTTATAAAGATGATGTTTTAACCTTTGTAGGTAAAGTTGGAACTGGTTTTTCCGATGCAAGCCAACGAGATATGATTAAGGCTTTTAAATCTTATATAGTAGAAAAAAGCCCATTTAAAGTAACACCTGACGTTAATAAACCTTCAAGATTTCAGGCAAATCAGCCCGATGCAGAAATAATTTGGATGAAGCCAGAGCTGGTATGTGAAGTAGCATTTACCGAAATTACTGCCGATGGTGTATTCCGTCATCCTTCTTTTCAAGGCATGCGTGAAGATAAAAATGCTAAAGATGTAATTAGAGAAAGTGCAACAAATACTGAAATTTTAGTCCCAGAAACAGCGGTTAAGCAAGTTATAAATTCAAAAACGAAACCCGATAAACATGCTGAAGCTATTCGCCCGCCAAAGGTTACCATTCCGAAAACTCTTTTAAATCCGAAAGATGAAACGCAGGTTAGAAAAATAAATGGTAAGGAAATTAAATTTACCCATCTTTCTAAAATTTACTGGCCTGAGGATGGCGTAACCAAGCGGGATATGTTTAATTACTATTATCAGGTTTCTGATTTTATTTTACCTTATTTAAAAGATAGACCTCAATCTTTAAACCGATTCCCCGGCGGCATTCATGGTAAGAGCTTCTATCAAAAAGATGTAAAAGGGAAAGCACCTGACTGGGCGAAAACCTTTCCTTATTCTACGAATGATGGCGAACCTAAAGAATATTTGTTAGGAGACGATAAAGCTACGCTTTTATGGATGATATCTTTAGGTTGTATTGAGATAAATCCATGGTTTTCTCGTTCAGAAAACCCCGATAGACCTGATTACTGTGTAATTGATTTAGATCCTGATAAACAAAGCTTTGACCAGGTTGTTGAAGTTGCGCTTGCTGTTAAAAAGGTTTTAGATTCTATCGGTGTACCAAGTTATCCTAAAACTTCAGGTTCTACAGGAATACACATTTATATCCCGATGGGAGCAAAGTATAGCTACGACCAAACACAGCTTTTCGCTCGAATTATTGTTGGGTTGGTGCACGAAATTCTACCAGAAATTACCTCTTTAGAACGCATGGTTTCTGCAAGAAAAGGTAAAATGTATTTAGATTTTTTGCAAAATCGCCCTGGCGCAACAATTGCCGGGCCGTATTCTCTAAGACCAAAAGAAGGTGCAACGGTTTCTATGCCATTAGAATGGAAAGAAATAAAACCAGGATTAAAAATGCAGGATTTCACAATTTTTAATACAGTAGAGCGACTTAAGAAAAAAGGAGATATTTTTAAAGGTGTATTAGCAAAAGGCATCGACCTTGAACTTGCGATTAAAAAGGCAAAAAAAATGTATCCCTCAAAAGCTGTTAATCAAGAATAATTTAATTCGATACTAAACAGTTTAAAACAATAATCTTTAGCGATTTGTTGTGGTTTAAATCTATATATAAAATGCAATGAGGTCGATTTGGAAAGGTTCAATAGGATTTGGTTTAGTTAATATACCTGTTAAGTTATTTTCTGGCGTACAAAATAGTAATCTCGATTTTGACATGTTGGATGAACGTGACCATGAAAAAATAAGGTTTTTGCGTGTAAATGAAAAAACACATAAGGAAGTGCCTTTTGAAAAGATAGTGAAAGGCTATTTTTTAAAAGACAGGTATGTGATTTTAGATAAACATGATTTTGAAGAGGCTGCTCCAGAAAAGACAAAAATAATAGAATTAGAAAATTTTGTTGATATAGATGATATCAATCCAATTTACTACGAAACTTCTTACTACACTGAACCCGAAAAACAAGGTAGAAAAGCATATGCTCTGCTTTTAAAAGCTTTAGTGAAATCAAAAAAGGCTGGCGTTGCCCGTTTTGTGTTGCGTAATACGGAGAATTTATGCGTAATCCACCCGATGGAAGATGTAATTGTGGTGACTAAAATTCGTTTTCAGCAAGAAATAAGACCGCTATCAGATATTAATAAGGTTGATGATATTGCCATTACCAAAAAGGAAATGGATGTTGGTTTAGCATTAATTAAACAATATAGTTCTACATTCGATTTAAGTGCTTTTAAAGATGATTACAGTAATGAATTGCTTAAAATTATAAAAGCTAAAGCTAAAGGGAAACGCGCTACAGTTAAGAAAATGAAGCCTCAAAAAGCAACAAGCGATGACCTTTACGAGCAACTGATGCAAAGTTTAGGTTCTAAGAAAGGTGCTTAGCTAAATATTTTAACTTCTATCAGGCCATAATCAAAAATTAATACCCGTAACTCAAGTTAACTAAAAATCAATATTTATTTCTTGCTTGATTAGCTAAACTGCAACGCTATTTTTCTCAAAATTAGCTTCCAATTCGGTTTTTAGGTTAAATTTAAGATTTGCATCAAACGTTTGCGCTTCGTTTGTTTAATGGCCAGTTTTTCATCTTCTTCTATAAATTACAAAAAGGCTTCAAAATCCCGAAAACTATTCCAAAGAATAAACTATTCTAATTTTGGAGCAAATTTTCTTCTAACTATGCATTTGCCTACTATTAAGTTATGGCTTTTAAATCAAACGTTTGCGCTTCATTTGTTTGGTAATTAATATCTCTATCGCCCTATATTGGTCTTATCAATAACTAAAATTAACTTTATGAAAAAAGAATTTTACTACTCTGATGATTGAGCCCGTGTACTAACTTTTTCAGGGAGGAGCATGTTAGTAATAATGAGCCTTTTAGCGGTAGGCGAATTTGAAAAAAGATATATAGATTCTAAAAATGCAAAAAGTCTTCAGGCAGGTAATAGTGGTTACTGAGAATAGAACTACTTTCATCAATTTTGGCACTTTCAAGTTTGCGATAAGCAACAATGCTTAAAGCTTTCCTGTATTGGCTAAAACAGCTTTCCAATACTTAAACTTACAGCTTTAGAAAGTTAAACGTGAATGGCTAAGCATACTTTTCTTGCAGAAATAGATGTTTATAATATAAAATAAATTTCAACCTAAAAATAACCCAATATAAATCTAAGAACTAAAATCCCCAAAAAATGGAGCGTAGAGACTTTATAAAAAACAGCGCAATAACGGCAGCTGGCATCACCATTTTACCAAGCGGAAGCCTTTTTGCTTCAAGCGATTCATCAAAAGTAAGATTAGGTTACATCGGTGTTGGCGCTCGTGGAATGAGCCACATTTCTGAAGGTACACTTCGTGATGATGTAGAAATTGTAGCGATTTGCGATACACAAGAACGTTCTTTAAAGAATTGTCAAGCGTTTATCGCTAAAAAGGGCAAACCGAAACCTACGGAATATACTGGTAGTACTGATGCGTATAAAAAACTATTAGAAAGAAAAGATATTGATGCAGTCATAATTGCGACGCCTTGGCAGTTTCATAAAGACCAGGCTATTGATGCAATGAAAGCAGGTAAATATGTTGGTTGCGAAGTAATTGCCGGATTGACCGTACAAGACCACTGGGATATTGTAAATACTTCTGAAAAAACTGGTATGCCTTACATGACATTAGAGAATGTTTGCTATCGAAGAGATGTAATGGCAGCGCTAAATATGGTAAGACAAGGTGTGTTTGGTGAACTTATACATTTAGAAGGTGGTTATCAACACAACCTGAGAAACGTTTTATTTAATAATGGAAAAGATTACTACGGTGGTGGTGTAGAGTTTGGGCCAAATGCATTAAGCGAAGCACAGTGGAGAACACAATTTAACATAGATCAGGATGGCGATTTATATCCCACACATGGTGCAGGCCCTGTAATGCAGTATGCCAATATAAACCGAGGTAACCGTTTTACTAATCTTGTTTCTTTTAGTTCGAAGGCAAGAGGACTTGCAGCTTACGTAGAAGACCTTTCACCAGGTCATCCAAATGCTAAAATAAACTATAAAAATGGTGATGTTACCACAACGATGATTAACTGTGCAAATGGCGAAACTGTAATGTTAAGTCACGATACGCACTTGCCAAGGCCATATTCTATAGGTTTTAGAGTTCAGGGAACTGATGGGATTTGGATGGATGTAAATAAATCTATTTACATAGAAAAAAATTCTAAAGGCAACGATAAATGGGAACCCGTAAAAGAATGGTTTGAAAAATACGACCATCCACTTTGGAAAAAATACGAGAAGGAAGCTGTGGGTGCCGGTCACGGAGGTATGGATTGGTTTGTTTTCAATGGTTTTATTCAGGCCGTAAAACAGAAAAAACAAACACCAATTGATGTTTACGATTCGGTAACAATGAGTGTTATTGTACCACTTTCTACAAAATCGTTAAAAGAAGGAAATATGCCTCAAAAATTCCCTGATTTCACCAAAGGTAAATGGAAAGAACGTAAGAATGTTTTTGCTTTAGATGACAGCGGGTTTTAGTAGTAAAAACAAAGAGGCTAAGTAATTAGAAGCCAAATACTCCCGCAATAAAATATAAAATAAATGATTGAAAAAGTTCTAAAAGCCTACGGAATAGAATGCATTGATTGTGAAATTAAGCCTTTTGGGAATGGTTTAATCAACCAAACCTGGAAGGTTTTTGCTCCAGATGGGCAATATATTTTACAAAAAGTTAATACCAATGTATTTCAATCTCCTGTTGATATAGCCGATAATACGCTGATAATTAAAAAATATTTAGATAGGGTTGCCCCACAGTATTTATTTGTAGCTCCAATAATAACCATAACAGGAGCTGGTATCATTGAAGAAGGTGATGGTTTTTATCGTTTATTTCCTTTTGTTGCCAACTCTTTTACAGTAGATACTGTTACTGAGGCAGAACAGGCATATCATGCAGCCAAACAATTCGGGAAGTTTACACGAATTCTCGAAGCTTTTAATCCTCAGAATTTAAAAGTTACTATACCTGATTTTCATAACCTTTCTTTAAGAGCTGTTCAATATTCTATGGCATTGAAAAATGCTAATAAAGAACGTTTAAAAACTGCAAATTGGGCAATAGAAAAGGTAAAAGAATATTTATGGATTGCGGAAAAGTTTAAGCAGCTTCAAGTCGAGAATAGCCTTAAAACAAGGGTAATTCATCACGATACTAAAATTAATAATGTGCTTTTACACATTGAAAGCGGAAGAGGCTTAAGCGTGATTGATTTAGATACGGTTATGCCAGGATATTTTATAAGTGATGTTGGCGACATGATGAGAACTTATTTATCTGCCGCAAATGAAGAGGAAATTTCTTTCGAGAAAATTAAAGTACGTTCTGATGTGTTTTTAGCAATCTATAAAGGATACATGGAAGAGATGCGAAGAAGTTTAAACTTAAGGGAACAGGAGCTTTTTATTTACAGCGGACAGTTTATGATTTTTATGCAGACGCTTAGATTTTTAACAGATTATCTCAATAATGATGTTTACTATCCCGTTTCTCATGCCGAGCATAACCTTTTGAGAGCGAAAAACCAAATTACGTTACTAATGGAATATACTAAATCTGAGCTAGAGTTTAAACAAATCATCGAAAACTACGAAACTCAGTTAGAATCTTTAAATGGTGGATTGAGTATGAATGTATAAATTTTTATTTTTGAAATAGAAGTTGGTGAAAAATCTGATGAGAGCCTGATTATGCTTTCATCAGATTTTTTGATTTATGAGTAATATCAGGCTCGTTTTTATTTAAATATTTGCATTAACAAGAAATTAAAGTCTTAAACTTGCCTTCTTTTTATTAGAAGACCAAAACCTTTAAAATATTTAGTAAACGATGAAAAAAAATATTACTGTGGCATTAATGACAATTGCTTTTATCTTAATTTTTAAAACTAATGGTTGGGCCCAAGCCAAAAAAGCAACAGTAATTTATAAAGATTCTAAAGCACCAATTGAAAATAGGATAAAGGATTTACTATCTCGAATGACCGTTGAGGAAAAAGTTGGTCAAATATCTATGCCACTTGGCTGGCCAATGTATACCAAAACCGCAAATGTTGTCGAAGTAAGTGAAGTTTTTAAGAAATCGTTAAAAGAAGAATATACAGGGATGCTTTGGGCAACTTTACGAGCAGACCCCTGGACAAAAAAAACCTTGTCGAACGGTTTAAATCCTGAACTTGCAGCAAAAGCAGCCAATTCCATTCAAAAATATGCTATAGAAAATTCGCGTTTGGGTATACCCGTTTTGCTTTCAGAAGAGTGCCCTCACGGACACATGGCGATTGGAACAACTGTTTTCCCAACTTCAATAGGTCAAGGAAGTACATTTAATCCAGAATTAATAAGGAAAATGGCGGCTGTAATTGCCGAAGAAACCAGACTTCAAGGTGGGCATGTGGGTTACGGGCCTGTATTGGATTTAGCTAGAGAACCCAGGTGGTCTAGAGTAGAAGAAACTTACGGTGAAGACCAGGTTCTAAATAGCAAAATGGGAGAAGCTATGGTAAGAGGCTTTCAGGGAGAAAGTATTAAAAGTGGCTCAAATGTGGTAGCAACTTTAAAACATTTTGTTGCGTATGGAGCGCCAGAAGGTGGTCATAATGGTAGCAGTATCAGTGTTGGTACACGAAGTTTAAATCAATTTTATTTGCCACCATTTAAAGCGGCTGTAAAAGCTGGTGCCTTATCTGTTATGACGGCTTATAACTCTATTGATGGAGTTCCATGTTCTTCTAATGAGGAATTGTTAAATAATATTCTTCGCAAAGAATGGGGTTTTAAAGGATTTGTCGTTTCAGATTTGAACAGTATTTCGGGTTTAATGGCTAATCATCATGTTGCAGATAATGCAGCTGAAGCAGCAGCTATATCAATAAATGCAGGTTTGGATGCAGATTTAAGTGGAATTGGTTATGGCAAGGCTTTACGCGATGCGGTAAAAGCTGGAAAAGTTTCAATCAAAACCTTAGATTCAGCAGTTAGTCGTGTTTTACGTATTAAATTTAATATGGGGCTTTTTGAAAATCCCTATGTCAATCCCGAAACTGCTAAACTTAGAATAAGAGATACAGAAAAGATTCAACTTGCAAAACAGGTTGCTCTTGAGTCAATCATTTTATTGAAAAACCAGAATAAACTACTGCCTTTAAGTAAATCGTTAAAAAGTATCGCTGTAATTGGTCCCAATGCTGATAATATTTATAATCAACTTGGAGATTATACAGCACCACAAACCGAAGAAAACGTAGTAACGGTTTTAGAAGGAATTGCAAGTAAATTACCAGATGCTAAAATTAATTATGTAAAAGGTTGCGCAATTCGCGATACACTTTCGAGCAATATTGATGAGGCCGTTATTGCTGCCAAAAAATCTGATGCGGTTGTACTTGTTTTAGGCGGCTCTAGTGCCAGAGATTTTAAAACTGAATATATTGAAACCGGTGCTGCAAAAATCAGTACATCATCCGATAAATTAAGTGATATGGAAAGTGGCGAAGGATTTGACAGAGCGACTTTAGATTTATTAGGCGACCAAATGAAACTCTTAAAAGCTGTTGTTAAAACAGGAAAACCAGTTGTTTTGGTACTTATTAAAGGAAGACCTTTAAATTTGAACTGGGCAGCTGAAAATGTTCCTGCTATTATTGATGCCTGGTATCCAGGGCAACAGGGTGGTACTGCTATTGCCGATGTACTGTTTGGAGATTATAATCCTGCCGGTAGATTAACGATTTCAGTTCCAAAATCGGTTGGTCAATTGCCTGTATATTACAATGCTCGTGTACCCGAAAAACACGATTATCTTGAAATAGATGCTAAACCACTTTATACTTTTGGCTATGGTTTAAGCTATTCTGAATTCAAATACAGTGAATTGCAAATTAAAAAGTCGAATAATAACACAATTGAAATAAGTTTCAACTTAAAAAACACCAGTAATGTTGATGGCGAAGAAGTTGTTCAGCTTTATTCGAAAAGTAAAACTTCTACTGTTGTAATGCCTGCTAAACAATTAAAACAATTTAGAAGAGTTGCATTGAAAGCAGGTGAAGAGCAGCGACTTGTTTTTGAATTAAAAAGAAGCGATTTAGAAATCTATAACAATAAAATGAAATGGGCAGTCGAAGCTGGAATTTATTCTATAATGGTTTCAGCATCGGCTGATGATATTCGATTGCAGGGTAAATTCGAACTAGGGAAAGAAGATTATTTAGTTAAAGAAAACTAATAGAAGCAAAATATAAGAGGCAGTATCAAAATTGATTTTGAAGTGCTGTTAGCAGAATAATATTTTGAGTGGTCGTCATTTCCTTGAAAACGGGAATCGTAAAGCGATAGAAAGCTTATGAAATAAAAGCCTATTAAAGCATTACGATGCCCATTCAAGCTGAGCATGACGATACCGCCAAATTAAATTCTTTTACAATAGCTGAATTTTTTATTGTGATACAGCCTCTTATTTTTAAAAGGTACTTTAACTATTAAATTTTGCGGCCAGGATATTGCTGTAATGCAATTTCCAAACAATCCATTGCCGAATTTAAATCATCAGTATTTAAAACATAAGCCATACGTACTTCTTGTTTACCAGAACCCGGGGTAGAATAGAAACCTGTAGCTGGCGCCATCATAACTGTTTGGTTATTGTGCTCAAACTCTTCTAAAATCCACTGGCAAAATTTATCAGAGTCATCAATTGGAAATTTAGCAACCACATAAAATGCACCACCCGGATTTGGGCAGAAAACACCTTCTATATTATTTAAGCGATTAACTAAGGTATCTCTGCGTAAAGTATATTCTGTATTAACTTTTTCAAAATAACTATCTGGCGTGTCAACAGCTGCAGCACCAGCAATTTGTTCTACCATTCCAGGGCTTAATCTTGCTTGTGCAAACTTTAATCCCGAAGCAATAACATCTGAATTCTTTGTTATTAAACAGCCTAAACGAGCGCCACAAGCACTGTAACGTTTAGAAACGGTATCCATAATTACTACATTTTCATCTAATCCGTCTAAATGCATAGGCGAAATAAACTCAAGCCCATCATAACAGAATTCGCGATAAGCTTCATCAGAGAATAAAAACAAATCGTATTTAAGGCAAAGTGTTTTTAAGGCTTCTAATTCTTCCCTCGAATACAAATAACCTGTCGGATTATTTGGGTTGCAGATAATAATCGCTTTAGTTTTTTCTGTAATTAGTTTTTCAAACTCAGCAATAGGAGGCAGGGCAAAGCCATTTTCTATGTAAGATAATATTGGTTTGACTACAACATTACTCATGCAGGCAAAACCATTATAATTTGCATAAAAAGGTTCAGGAATAATGATTTCATCACCTTCATTTACACAGGTTTGCATTGCAATAGTAATGGCTTCAGAGCCACCAACGGTTACCAATATATTTTCAGGTTTAATGTTGTAACCTAATTTATTGTAGTATTCAGTTAGTTTTAAACGGTAAGCTAAAGTACCTTCGGATGGAGTATATGCCCAAACATCGAAATCAATATTTTTAATTGCATTTAGCATTCCTTCAGGTGTTTCAATATCTGGCTGGCCGATATTTAAGTGAAAAACCTTTTTACCATCTTGTTTTGCTTTATCCGCAAATGGAGTTAACTTTCTGATCGGCGATGCAGGCATCTGCAACCCTTTTTGTGAAATTTTTGGCATGGTACAAAAATAAAAAAGTCCCGATGAAAATCGGGACTTTTTAAATATTATCGATTAAAAAATTATTTAGAAGCTGCGGCTACTGTTTCGCCTTTAATATAAAGCACTTTTACAGGTGTTTTAGCATTCGAAGTAACGGTTACTGTTTTTGTAAATGGTTGTGGTGCTCCAGCAGCACTAAAAGTAACTGAAATTGTACCTGTTTCACCTTTTTTCAAAGGAACAGTTGTATATTTTGGAACGGTACAACCACAACTTGCCTCAGCTTTAGTAATAATTAATGGCTCTTCGCCAACGTTGGTGTATTTGAAATCGTAAGTTACAGGCTTGTTAACCGTAATTTTTCCGAAATCGTGAGTTTCAGCCTCAAATTTAAATTCAGCAGGCTTAGCTGCAGTTTGTGCATTGGCCATTAAACCAAAACCCATTACAAAAGCGAATAATACGAATATCTTTTTCATGTTTATGTGTTGAAATTGTTTTTTGATATTTATAAAACAAATTTAATATTTCTAAGTTAAAACAAAAACTATTCCAAGATTATTTTATTAATCAATATATAATTTTACATTCAAGGATAAAGGCAAACTTTTAATTTTGTATATATTTGCCGCAACCAATATTTGATTACGATGCAGAATGAAAAATTGATTACCAACTCTATTGATGCTTCTGAATTGAGTTTTAACGATTTTAAATCAATTGTTATTAACGACTATAAAATTGCCTATGAAAGTAGGCAGGCCAGTGTTTTAGGACGCAGGGAGGTATTAACTGGTAAGGCAAAATTTGGCATTTTTGGTGATGGAAAAGAGGTTCCTCAAATTGCCATGGCGAAAGCATTTAAAAAAGGCGATTGGCGCTCTGGTTACTACCGCGACCAGACATTTGCATTTGCTACAGGTATTTCTACAATTAAGGAATTTTTCGCCCAATTGTACGCAAACCCTACAGAAGGAGCAGATCCTTTTTCTGGTGGCAGACAAATGAATTGCCATTTTGCTACAAAATCAATTAATGAAGATGGCAGTTGGAACGATTTAACACAAATTAAAAATTGTTCATCAGATATTTCACCAACAGGTGGTCAAATGGCTCGGTTAGTTGGCTTAGCTTATGCTTCAAAACTGTTCAGAGAGAATAAGGAACTAGATTATCTAAAGCATTTTTCTGTTAATGGAAACGAGGTGGCATTTGGTACAATAGGTAATGCTTCAACATCAGAAGGTGTATTTTTTGAAGCCATAAATGCTGCAGGTGTTCTACAGATTCCAATGGCAATTTCTATATGGGATGATGCTTATGGAATTTCTGTTCCTGCTAAATATCAAACCACTAAAGAAGATATTTCTGAAGTTTTAAAAGGTTTTCAACGAGAAGGAAACGTTGCAGGTTACGAAATTTATAAAGTTAAAGGTTGGGATTACCCCGCCTTATGTGAGGTTTATGAAAAGGCAATTAATGTTTGTCGTGACGAGCATGTGCCGGTTTTAATTCATGTTACCGAATTAACTCAACCTCAGGGACATAGCACTTCTGGTTCTCATGAAAGATATAAATCAAAAGATAGATTATCTTGGGAAAGCGAACACGATTGTATTTTAAAAATGCGGGAGTGGATGTTAGAATCGGCAATTGTAACAGAAGAAGAAATTGCTGAACTTGAAAAAACAGCAAAAAGCTTTGTTCGTAACGCTCAAAAAGAAGCATGGAATGAGTTTTTGGACAGTATGAAACCTGAACAAAAACAAGTTGTCGATTTTATTTCGGCTATGGCTCAAAATCAACCAGAACTGGCTAAAATATCGGCACAGTTGGCCGCAACAGCAGATGCTCAGCGTCGCGAAATTTTTGTAGCAGCTCGTAAAGCAATACGTTTATCTGCAAAACAACATTCTGCAGAGCGTGATGAATTGCTTACCTGGTACAAAAAACAAGAAACCGTTAATTACGATAGATATAATTCAAAGCTCCATACTAATGGAAATGAAGCACCTGATAAGATTCAGGTTGTTGATGCTGTTTATGATGAATTATCAAAAATGGTTGATGGGCGAGAAGTTTTAAACGCTTGTTTTAATGAGAATTTTGCCCGCGACCCACGTTTGGTTGCATTCGGTGAAGATTTAGGTAATATTGGTGATGTTAACCAAGGTTTTGCTGGTTTACAAGCCAAATATGGCGAATTAAGAGTTACAGATACTGGTATTCGTGAAATGACCATTATGGGGCAAGGTATTGGACTTGCTATGCGTGGGTTAAAGCCTATAGCCGAAATACAGTATTTGGATTATTTAATATTTGCACTAAATGTACTTAGTGATGATTTAGCATCATTGTCTTATCGTACTAAAGGTATTCAGAAAGCTCCAGTAATTGTAAGAACGAGAGGACATCGATTAGAAGGCGTTTGGCATTCTGGCTCGCCAATAAGCATGGTTCTAGGCTCTTTAAGAGGTTTGCACTTATGCGTACCACGTAATATGACACAAGCTGCAGGAATTTACAATACCCTTTTCAGAGCTGATGAACCAGCTGTTTTGATAGAATGTTTAAATGGATATCGCTTAAAAGAAAAATTACCAAATAACGTTGGTGAATTTACGGTGCCTCTGGGCATGGCCGAAGTATTGGAAGAAGGAACGGATATTACTGTGGTTTCTTACGGTTCGAGTTTAAGAATTGTGCAGGAAGCAGCAGAGGAATTGATTAGTTTAGGGATTTCCGTAGAAATAATAGACCCACAAACATTATTACCATTTGATAAAGGGCATATTTGTGCAGCATCTTTAAAGAAAACCAGTAAGCTTTTGGTTGTAGATGAAGATGTACCGGGCGGTGCTTCCGCTTACATTTTACAACAAATTTTAGAAGAGCAAAACGGATATTTTCATTTGGATGGCCAACCTAAAACTCTTACCGCTAAACCTCATCGCCCGCCTTTCGGTTCTGATGGAGACTATTTTAGTAAGCCTTCTGTTGATGACGTTGTAGAAACCATATATAAGATGATGCATGATGCTAATCCATTAAAATATCCTTCAATTTATTAAGACTTTAATCGATTATTTATCAAAAAAGATCTGCGTTTAAAACTTATAGTTGTGAAACACGGGTTTTTCCTACTTATACCTCTTGCAGGTACTTAAAATGCATTGATGATTACCTTAATCAAATAAAAAAAATTATATTACACATTAATTAAGAAATCAATCATTCCTGTTTCATAAGTTCGTTATCTGCCAAACTAGCAGTTGTTTAGTTTGTTTTTTTGCTATTTGATTTTTCTTAATAATTTCAAATTTGTTTCTTGATAATAGGTATTATCTGATGGATTATTGGTGCTTTAATTTCGTGAAATGTTTATTTAACTTAAAAATCTTCAAGCGATTTATAGCGTGTTTCGCTTTTTTTATAATAGCGGTTAATTCAATAGCGCAAACTAAAACTTCTCAGCAGAAATTAGATAGTTTATTAATTGTCAATCAAAAATACATAAAACAAGATTCTGTTAAGGCATCCCTATATATTGATATATTAAGATTGTATGGTCGTTTAAATAATCAGGATAAGGTTGAAGAATATGCTTTGAAAAGCTTGCAGCTTGCAAATAAATTAGGATCTAAAAATCTTGCGGGATTAGCACACAATAGGGCTGGACTTTTTTATCATGGTGTTAATAATTATCAAAAAGCAGAAGAAAATTATAAAAAAGCTCTGAAAGAATATTTATCAATTAATAATCAAGAAAGGGCTGCTGGAATATATATGAGCTTAGGCGCCATGTATATAGCTATTCCGGATTATGGTAAAGCGTTGGAAATGAATCAAAAGGCTGTGGCCATTTATCAAAAAACAAATAGTGAAGATAATTTATCAAGCTGTTATTTAAATATTTCAGAAATATATCAAGATTTAGGACAGCATAAGCAAGCACTGGAGTATTTGCGCATGGCTTTAAAGTTCTTTATTAAAAATGAAGATTATCGCGGGCAGGCATTAGCTTATGAAGGCATTGGGACTGCATATTTTAAAGCTTCGCCAGCAGAACTTATATCTATGGATATTTTACCCAATCAAAAATTAAATGCTGCTCTTGAAAATTTTAACAGATCTTTAAAAATAGCTGAATTGGTCGATGATAACGATGATATTTTAAGCGCTAACAAAACAAATATTGGTTTAGTTTACGAAAAAATGGGACTTAGTGATTTAGCATTTAAATCATTTCAAAGTTCTATTGAGATTTCAAAAAAATCTAATGCTAAAAGAGATTATGCTGAAAGCCTGCTGGCGCTTGGTAACTTTTATAATCACCAAAAGGATTATTTAAATGCCGTTAAATTATTAACCCAAACCTTAAATATTGCACAGCAAAGTAAGTTTTTAGATATTGAACGAGATGCAAATCTCGTATTAAGTGAGGCTTATGATAAATTGAAAAAATACGATGAATCTTTAGCTTTTTACAAACAATATGTTTTAGTAAAAGATGAAATTTTTAATGAGGAAAAAGAGCGTGAAATTACGCGTAGGCAAATGCAACTCGATTTCGGTGTTAAAGAAAAAGATTATCAGCTGAAGCAACAGGTTACTGATGCAGTATTACAACAACAGGTTTTATTGGCTAAACAGCAACAGCAAAAGCTCGTTTTAAGACAGCAGGAATTAGCGCTGAGTGATAAAGAAAAAATACTTCAACGTTTAAAGTTTTTACAAAAACAAAAGGATTTAGAAGCCGAAAAAATAGTTCAGGGAAGCATTTTTGAAAGATCGCAGCTACAATCTCGAAATGAAACTTTAGAAAAAAACAGACAAATTTCTGTACAAGAGCAGCAAATTAAGTACGATGGTAAGATTAAAATATTCTTATCGGTTGCAATTACATTAGTTTTATTTACCGCAGGCTTAATCTATTTTAATCAAAGAAAAACAACACGTCTTAATAAAATAATAAATAAGCAAAAACGCGAACTTGAGCAATTGGGTAGAGTAAAAGATCGAATTTTTAGTGTGGTAAGTCATGATATGCGCACGCCTGTAAATTCGTTGATTTCATTTATTCAACTTCTCGAGGAAGGTAATATTGAACAGGTAAAACTTAACCGATATGCTGCATCATTAAAAAATAGCCTAACCTATACTTCATCCATGATGGAGAATTTGCTGAAGTGGGCTGCAAGCCAAATGCAGGGATTTAATCCTTATTTAGAAACTATAGATGCATATTCTTTAAGTATAGAAGTGGTGAATTCCCTTCATAGTGTTGCTGATTTAAAGCAAATTACAATTCAGAATAACATTGATAAAGGCACATTATTTAAGGCAGATTCGAATATGTTTTCTTTAGTAATACGCAATTTAATAAGTAATTCTATAAAATTTACATCCGAAAAAGGCATAATTACCTTATCATCAGAATCAAACGGTGAACAATTACAAATTAAGGTTAACGATAATGGTGTTGGCATGTCTGAAGAGCAGGTTAGCCACTTTAATAAATCTGAATATCAAGGCGCAGGAGTTAGCACCCCAGGTACAAATAAAGAAAAGGGAACTGGTTTAGGTTTGCTGCTTTGTAGAACATTTATGGGGCTAATGGATAGTAAAATAACCGTTAACTCAACCAAAAATGAAGGAACTCAATTTACCTTATGGTTAAAAAAAGCGTATTAAAAATTACTTTTTAAATCTTGATAAGGTTTTTTTATCAATAACTCTATCTAATAATTCTTGTCTGTTATTAGCACTTATCGGAACATTGAAGTTATGACTGAGGTGAACTTCGTGAGAGGCTATTGTTGAGATATGATTTACGTTGATAATATATTGTTTATGAACTCTAGAGAAAAATTCGGGAAGTTGTTTTTCCAGATTTTTTAGGCCAACAAGTATAATATGTTTATCGCTCCCAGTATAAATTTTAGAAAAATCGCCCATACTTTCAATATAAACAACATCACTGTAATTTAATTTTGTAATGCCCTTTGTTTCCCTAAAAAAGAAATAATCATCGCCTTTGTCTAACTCTTTCGGTATTTCTTGAGGCGCTTGCAAAACATGCTTTCTAAGCTCTATATATTCAATTGCTTTGTTTGTTGCTTTTAGCAATCTTTCAAAAGTTGCCGGTTTTACGATAAAATCCAGCGCATCTAAATCAAAACTTTCAGCAGCATATTGACTGAATGAGGTTATAAATATGAAAAGAGGCTTATTTTTTAAAGTTTTTAAAAGAGTGGTACCTGATATTTCCGGCATATCAATATCAGAAAAAACGATATCTACAGAAGTGTTACTTAGTATAGAAGCGGCTTCCATACCGTCTTCGCAAACAGCAACGATTTTTAGAGAAGGGATTTTTTTAACGTGCATTTCTATTGCATCGCGTTCTATCTCATTGTCGTCTACAATTAAACAGCTATATATCATCAAAAGATCAATTTAGTAAGTTGTAAACAATCGTATTGTAACATTGGTTTTACCTAAATATAGTTCTTTTAGAATCTTTAAACAAACTGTAGTCGTTATTATTTCTTGTATTTCTTTTCACCAGTGTAAAGTTTTTCGCCGGCTTTAATTTCTAAATGTAAATCATTTTCTTCTGGGGGAACAGGACAACGATATCCATCGCTATAAGCACAATAAGGATTATAAGCTTTGTTAAAATCAACTTCAATCTTATTATCTGCAATTTCCTTTGAACTTAAATCAATATATCGGCCGCCCCCATAAGTTTCTTTAGAATTTGTTTCATCAGTAAATGGAAGGAATAGTAAATCTTTATATGCAAGATTATTAGCCAATGCAATGCTTTTATACAAAGTCATTGTTGTCTGCTTTCCATTTAAATTGAAACTGATTTTCGCATAGCGATAAAATTCTTTACTGGTGCCGTCATAAGTAGGCATTTTGAAAACCTTTTCGTTCTTTAAAATTTCAACCATAGCCGAAACTTTATAAGTACTATCTGCATCATAGAAATGAAGGTTCTGTAAATCATTCTCCTTTAATGGTGCATAACTATCTTTTACGAAATCTTGTTTGTATTCTTCGCGATGTTTAGCAATTTGCTCGGAGTAGGATTGAGCAAAAGAATTTAAGCTAAAGAAGAGGAATAAGATGGGGAAGAGTTTTATCATGATTGATTTGTAAATTAACAATTCTAGTCATTTATGAAATTTGGCAGTCTGATCTTGTCCCAGACCAATACATTAAAGTCCTTCGGCAGGCTACCATTGATGTTATATAAACGTATGTTTTTAAACCATCTAAGGCATCAAAGAAAATCTAAGCTGCTCCCTTGGTCTGTGTCTTCACAGAACTTAATCATTCATTCTCTTAATAATGTCATTTATATTGATTTTATGAAATAAATTAACTCTCAGGATGACAACGGATTATCAATTAAACTGTACTCACTTTATTTCTTAAAAACTGATCAGCTAATACCAAAGCGGCCATAGCCTCTACAATTACCACAGCTCTTGGTACAACACAAGGGTCGTGGCGGCCTTTGCCTTTAATTTCTGATGCTTCGCCCGCTGCGTTAATCGTTTGCTGATTATGCATAATGGTAGCAACAGGTTTGAATGCCACTTTGAAAGTAATATCCATTCCGTTAGAAATGCCACCTAAAATGCCACCAGCAAAGTTTGTTGTCGTTTTAAATACTTTTGAATCTGCTGCTTTTGGTTGAGGAATATCATTGTGCTGAGAACCCCTTAGCTCACTTCCGGCAAAGCCAGAGCCGTATTCGAAACCATGAACAGCATTAATACTCAACATCGCTTTACCTAAATCGGCATGTAATTTATCAAAAACAGGTTCGCCCAAACCAGCCGGACAACCCTTAATTACACAACTAATTTTACCACCAACAGTATCACCATCTTTTCTAACTGAATCAATAAATTCAATCATTTCATGTGCAGTTGCCGGGTCGGCACAACGAACAATATTTTCTTCTCTAATATTCAGCAAAGCTGATAAATCGTTACTTTCTAAATTTGGTGCTTCGATAGTTCCAACTGAAGTTACGTGAGCAAATATTTCAATGCCTTGTTGTTTTAAAAACAATTTAGCAATGGCACCAGCAGCTACACGGGCAGCTGTTTCGCGTGCAGATGAACGTCCGCCACCGCGATGGTCGCGGATGCCGTATTTTGCATCATATACATAATCGGCATGACTAGGGCGGTATACATCAACATTATGTCCATAATCTTTCGAACGTTGATCTTCATTTGGAATAAGTAAAGCAATTGGTGTTCCTGTACTTTTTCCTTCAAAAATGCCTGATAAAATTTGAACCGTATCACTTTCCTTTCTTTGTGTCGTAATTTTAGATTGACCTGGTTTACGTTTATCCAATTCTGATTGAATAAAATCCATGTCGATATCTAATTGCGCCGGACAGCCATCAATAATTACCCCAATGGCCACGCCATGAGATTCGCCAAAGGTAGTTATGCGAAATAGTTGTCCGAATGAGTTGCCTGCCATGTTTATTTTAGATTGATGATTTTAGATTTACGATTTTTAAGCATTTGGTTTAATCTTGATACTTAATACTCGCTACTTGATACTAATTGCGAATCCCGCCTTCTTCAAATCTTCCCAAAAGTAAGGATAAGATTTTTCAACAACCTGCATTTCTTCAATCTCCACTTCGTTAATCATTAGGGCAAGCGGTGCAAAAGCCATGGCCATTCGATGGTCTTCGTAAGTTGCAATGCTAATTTTTTCAGGAAAATGAAGTTCAGCGGTATTTAAAGTATAAACCAAATTATCTTCAGTTAAAGTTACGCCAATTTTAGCCAATTCATTTTGTAAAGCCGCAATTCTATTTGTTTCTTTAATTTTTAAAGTTTCTAAACCAGTAAATGACATATTTTTGCCCAAAGCAGCAGCAATTACCACTATGGTTTGTGCTAAATCAGGGCAAGTTTTTAAGTCTAAAACCTGATTGGTTTCTAAAGATAAACCTAAGTTACTAATCGAAATTCCGGTTTCCGTTTTACTGGTTGCGATACCAAAAATCTTCATGATTTTTTGAATCTGACTATCGCCTTGTAAACTTTTTTCTTTTAATGCAGGTAAACTAATTTCAGCCTCATCAGCCAAAGCTGCAATGCTATACCAATATGATGCTGCACTCCAATCTGGTTCTACAACAAGCGTTCCTGGTTTAAAAGTTTGCGGCTTAATCGAAATCGAATTTCCATTCCAAGAATGTTCAATGCCAACTTCAGTTAGCATATCTAAAGTCATATCTACGTATGGTTTAGATGTCAATTCACCCTCAATTTCTAAAGTTAAACCTTGTGGTAAAATAGGGGCAATCATCAGTAAAGCTGAAATATATTGGCTGCTGATATCGCCTTTGATTTTAACTTCAGCTGTTTTTTGATTCAAAGGACCTACAATATTTAAAGGTGGAAATCCCTCAGATTCTGCGTAAGAAATATCTGCACCCAGTGTTTTTAAAGCCTCGGCTAAAATTCCAATCGGGCGTTGTTTCATCCGTTCAGTTCCTGTTAACAAGAAGTTTCCATTTTTGGCCGAAAGGTAAGCCGAAAGAAAACGCATTGCAGTACCCGCCGGACCAACATCTACCGTTCTCGATTCCTGAATTTCTACTTCTAATTCTTCTTCAAGTGTATTAAGAATTCCATTTAGTGTTACCGTATCGGCAGCGTTAGATAAGTTTTCTACTTTAACCAGTTTTTTGCTTAAAGCGCTAATAATTAATGCTCTGTTGCATTCGCTTTTCGAGCCCGTTAACTGGATTTCCGTATTAATATTCTTGGTTCCTTTAAAAGAAACTAAGGCATTTTTTGACATTTATAGCCTCTCCCTAACCCTCTCCTGAGGAGAGGGAACTTAAATCGTTTGTGAAAATTTATTATAAATTAAAGGTTTAAAGCAAATGGTTTTACCCTACACCTTAAACCTTTAAACCGTCTGTTTTATTTTGCAACTTCAGTATGTTGTTCAGCAGCAATTCCTTCGGCAGCTTTACCCGCATTCATAATTTCCGTTTGCTTACGGATAGATTCGCCATGCATCAATTCTAAGAATTTCTCCGTAAAGTTTAAGTCTAATTTTAAAGCTTTTGCAAAAGCGTGACCTTTTTTAATGATTGCATCCCAACGGTTAACCTGTAAAATGGTTACTTGGTTATCGCGTTTGAACTCGCCAATTTTTTCAACGATAGCCATGCGCTCGCCCAATTTCTGCAATAAGATATCATCAATTTTATCAATTGATTTACGTAAATCAGCTAATTTATCAGCGAAAGCTTCATTTGGAGCCTCTGGTTCACGAACAGTTAAACGGTCAACCAATTCTGATAAAGCAGCTGGTGTAACTTGTTGCTTCGCATCTGTCCATGCAACTGATGGATCTACGTGAGATTCAATCATTAAACCTTGCATATCTAAATCCAAAGCTTTTTGAGAGATGTAAGGGATTAACTCGCGATTACCGCAAATGTGACTTGGATCGTTAATGATTGGCAATTCCGGACATAAAGTTTTCAATTGGATAGCCAGTTCCCACATTGGTTCGTTACGGAAAGAGCTTTTCTCGAAAGAAGAGAACCCACGGTGAATTGCACCAATTTTAGTAATACCTGCACCGTTGATACGCTCAATAGCACCAATCCATAATTGTAAATCAGGATTTACCGGGTTTTTAATTAATACAGGAACATCATGACCTTTTAAAGCGTCAGCAATTTCCTGAACTGTGAAAGGGTTTACTGTAGAACGTGCACCAATCCAAAGAATATCAACACCTGCAGCTAAAGCCTCTTCAACGTGTTTTGCATTTGCAACTTCAACAGCAGTTGGTAAACCAGTTTCTGCTTTAGCACGTTTTAACCATTCTAAGCCGATGCTTCCAATACCTTCAAACTCTCCCGGACGAGTACGTGGTTTCCAAATACCAGCTCTTAAAACTGATACTTTACCAGTTGCTGCTAATAAATGCGCAGTAGTTAATAATTGTTCTTCAGTTTCTGCACTACACGGTCCAGAGATAATTAATGGTTCGTTGTTAACGTTTAACCAAGTGTTTAAAGGTTGAATGTTTAAATTAAGTTTCATGATTTATGGCTTGTAATATTTTATAATTCGATTGTTTAATTATTATGTTGTTTTTTGTTGAATGGTAATTCGTAATTCTAAAATTGTAACTCTTTTAGACTTTATCGTTCTTTAGATATTCTCCAAGGATATTAAAATTCGAAGTGTATTTTAATGCTTTTCTTACGGCTTTATCATACTTTTCGGTACTTGGCCATTCTAAATCGACGTAAAAGTAATATTCGTTTCTTTTACCTAATACTGGCATAGATTGTATTTTTGTTAAGCTTACCTCTTGTTCGGCAAAGATGTTTAAAACTGTTGCTAAAGAACCTGCTTTGTGACCAACCTGAAAGCAGATTGATGCTTTATTTATTTTCTTGCCCTCGTCTGTTTTGTCTTTTTTGAGGATAAGGAAACGAGTGTAATTTTTTTTGTTAGACTCTACGCGACGTTCTAAAACATTTAATCCGTAAAGTTCTGCTGCTAAGCTGTTTGCAATCGCCATAGTATCCGTTAATTTTTCTTCTTGGATACGTTTTGCGCAGGCCGCAGTATCGTTACTTTCTACGATTTTAATATGTGGATAATCGTAAAAGAAATCGATGCATTGACGGATAGCGATAGGGTGTGAGGTTACGATTTTAATATCCTCGAACTTTACGCCCGGCAATGCCATTAAGTGCAATTGAATAGGCAGGTAAACCTCGCCAACTACCGAGAAACCGTAATCTCGGATTAGTGTGTAATTTGGCAGTAAGCTGCCTGCTATAGAGTTTTCGATAGCCATTACTACGAAGTCGGCATCGTTTTTCTCCAGCTTGTCGCAAGTTTCTTTAAATGAATTGCATTCTACGGTTTCGATGTTTTTACCAAAGAACTTGTAGGCTGCTTCTTCGTGAAAAGATGCTTTAATACCTTGAATTGCTACTCGTTTTGTCGTTTCCATTTTTGCGTAAAACAAAAAAGTCCCGGCTGTTTGCCGGGACTTTCTTATACATTTTAATATTGTTATATATTTTTTTGCATATTAGCCCCGGCTCTTACTAAAATAGTAGAAGTAACCAAAGTAATATGTGTTTGTAATTTGCATTTCTTTTTTTCGTTGAGCCAAATGTAGTAACAAAATTTAATTTGTCAATAGGAAAATGAAATTATTTTTAATAAAATTTAATTTTGTTTGATTTAGGCTGTTTTGATGATGAGTATAAAAGGTTTGAATGGGGTTAACAGTAGGTGTTGAAATGTGCGATTAAATCGCTTTTCTGTTGTGCACTCGTTAGAAACGAGCGCAAGCAACATTGGTCTAGATCAAAAATGAGAATTAAATTTTCATCTGGGTTTTCGTAGCACAGTTTTTAAATTCGTAAACCTGATAGCAACGGAAATACTTTTTGTTGCAGGTATTTAAAGGTTCTTACTGACATTGCCAAAAAGATTGAAATGGATAGCAGGGCAGGTTTAGCCAAAAGAGCAGGAACCATTCGTTTTCGCAAAAAAAATACGCTAAACAAAAAACGGCCTGTAAAATACAGACCGAGTTTTATGATTTTGCTACTTCTAAACATAACCCACAATTAAAATCATAGGCAATATGACTAAAGAATTATCCCGTCGAACTTAACTCTCGCTGTTGTTCGTTGATATCTTTAATTTTATTCTTTTGCTTTTCCAGTTCTTCGGCTTCACGTAATTCTTGCTGCATAATCTTAGCAATTTTTGTACTGCCATCGTGGCTCCAACCCGGAGGATTTATAATATATCTAATCTTATCTATAAACGTTGGTGCTTTTTTAACATCAGCAGTTAAGGCAATAATTTCATGGAAAATAATATTAACCGGTCCAGTATCTTTAGGTTGGGTAGTTAAGCCATATTTAATTTTATCTTCCTCTAATTCTTCTTGAAAAGTGCCAAACCATCTATCCCAGAGAATTAAAACCATGCCCATGTTTTTATCTAAATAGCGTACATTGCTGGCATGGTGAACACGGTGGTGAGATGGTGTAACAAATACATATTCGTACCATTTTGGTAGTTTTATATTATACTGCGTATGGACCAAGTTTCCATAAATCTGCGTTACCAGATAAGCAAAAAGGATATCCATTGCTGTAAAACCCATAAACGCCAAAGGCAAGTAGAAGAAAACGCGATACAAAGGTTCGAAAACAGTAGAACGAAAACCTGTGGTTAAATTAAAATGTTCTGATGAGTGATGCGTAACATGCATTGCCCAGAAAAAGCGTACATAATGACCAACGGTGTGTAAAAACCAGTAAAGAAAATCTTGTGCGAGGATTAAAACTATCCAGTAAATCCAAATGTTAGAGATTTGGAATAACCTAAATTGGTAGAAATATTCTAAGAGAAAGAATGTTGCCGTTTTCATACCGAGATTAATTACAACTGCCGAAACCATTAAATAAATATTGGTCCAGGTGTCGCGTTTGGTGTATAATTTTCTGTCGTTGGCATAGCTGAAATACATTTCAACCAAAGTTAAAACGATTACAAAGCCAAATAATGCGCCTACAGAAATATCACTTCCGGTGTACTTCATTTTACAAACTGTTATAATAATCTAAACTGCTTAAAATATCGGCGGTGCTTACACGGCAGTTAAACGTGCATTTGCCTGTGGTTTCTAGTAAAGAGAATAAAATGTTGCCATCTTCGTTCTTTTTGTCGCTTTTCGTTAACTCCAAAAGCGTATCGAAACTTTCTTTTTTAATGTTGTATTTAGGGTATAACGATAAAATGTAGTCACTAATGTCTTTAAGTTCTTCTTTGGTTAAACCACTGTTTTTGATAGATAAAGCGGCCTCGCAAATAAAACCAATTGCAATGGCTTCGCCATGTGTAAGCGGATTTTCATCATTGGTCAACGAATAACCTTCAACGGCATGCCCAATGGTATGACCGAAATTTAAAATCTTACGCAGATTTTTCTCCTGCGGATCGATGGTTACCACTTCGTTTTTAATTTCTACTGAACGGTAAATATCATCTGCAGATGGTGTTAAGTAATCAGTAGTTTTTAACTTTTCGTAATAAGCTTTATCGTAAATTAATCCGTGTTTAATCATCTCGGCAAAGCCAGATAAAAGCTCACGTTGTGGCAAGGTTTTTAAAAATTCTGTTTCAATAAAAACCATTTGTGGCAAAGTAAAAGTACCCACCATGTTTTTTACATTATCAATATCGATGCCTGTTTTACCACCAACTGAAGCATCAACCTGAGAAAGTAGGGTAGTAGGTACATTGATGAAATCGATACCGCGTTTGTAAGTCGAGGCAATAAAACCACCCATATCGGTAATTACGCCACCGCCCAAATTAATCATCAAACTTTTGCGGTCGGCTTCAAAATCCAAAAGGGTTTTCCAAATGCCTATACAGAAATCGATGTTTTTATTTTCTTCACCTGCAGAAGTTTCAATCAAATCGAAATCTGAGAAATCATCCATCAGCGATTGAAAAACTGGCAAACATATTTCGCTGGTGTGTTCATCAGCAAGAATAAAAACCTTACTGTACTTATTGCTTTCTAAAAGTATTTTTAAAGCCTCTAAATTGCTTTCGAAATATAGAGAGTGGCCTGCGCTTGTTAAAGTTTCCATTAAATTACTTCGATTTTATCTTGTTCAAAAGTTATGATGTCGCCAACTCTAACTTTGTATCGCTTACGAAACTCAACTTCGCCATTGCATTTTACTAATCCGTCCATCACAGCAGCCTGAGCATCTCCGCCGGTGCCAACCAATCCTGTTGCTTTTAGCAATTGGATTAATGGAATAAATTCGCCCTCTAATTTGAATTGTATCATTTTGCTGCAAAAATACGATTATTTACAGTTTTTTAGTTTTAACAATGGATGCTTTTTATAATTTTGCATCCATCTGACTTTATTTATAGCTAAAAAATGGATTTATCCCCCAACAAACAACCTAATTTCGACAATACAGAAGTAGCTTTTCGCCAAAAAACAAATGCCGAACTGAAGAAAGCATATTGGCTTTTTAAAATGATTGGGAGTAATTTTTTAACAAAGGTTGGTCCACCGGTTGCTAATTTCTTTTTAAATATTGGTTTGCCTATTCAGGGGGCAATTAAAGCAACTATTTTTCAGCAATTTTGTGGTGGCGAAACCATTGCCGAATGCGATAAGGCGATTGAGCAACTTGCCAAAGGTGGTGTTGGAACCATTTTAGATTATTCTGTCGAGGGCGAAGAGGAGGAGCAGGTTTTTGATGAAACTTGCCAGGAAATTATTCGTACCATTCTTCGTGCCGATGGCGATAACAATATCCCGATAACAGTTTTCAAAATTACTGGAATTGGCCGTTTTGCTTTGTTAGAAAAGTTAGATGCGAAACAGACCTTAGCTGACTATGAACAAGCAGAATTTGAAAAGGTAAAATTAAGATGTGAGATGATTTGCCGTACAGCTTTTGAAAAAGGGGTGCCAATTATGATTGATGCTGAAGAAACCTGGATTCAAGATACGATTGATGAATTGGCTGTAGATATGATGCGTAAATTTAATCAGAAACGTATTATTGTCTATAATACTTATCAAATGTATCGCAGCGATAAATTGGCGGATATGAAAGCCGACCACCTTATTGCAAAAGCTGCTGGTTTTATTTTAGGCGTAAAAATGGTTCGTGGTGCATACATGGAAAAGGAGCGTAAACGTGCTGCCGAAATGGGTTATCCTTCTCCCATTCAGCCAGATAAAGAATCATCAGATAGAGACTACAATGAATCGTTGCGCTATTGTGTCGATCATATTGAAGAAATTGCAATTGTTTGTGGTACGCATAACGAAGATAGCAGTCGTTTGTTAACTTATCTTTTGGATGAGAAAAAAGTATCACATAGCCACCCACACGTATATTTTGCACAGTTGTTAGGCATGAGCGATAATTTAAGCTTTAATTTAGCAGATGCTAATTATAACGTTGCAAAATATGTTCCTTATGGCCCAATTAAAGCTGTAATGCCGTATTTGTTTAGAAGAGCACAAGAAAATACTTCAGTAGCAGGTCAAACTGGTAGAGAACTTGGTTTAATTGAAAGAGAATTAAAGAGAAGAAAACTGTAAATCAGTTGCCAGTAATTAGTTTTCAGATTGGATGAATAGTTCAACAGAAAATACCATTTACTTTTAATATACATTTTAAAAGGGATTACTAATCAGGGTCAACGCATAAAATTTTCTAAAATTCGTTGTGTTATCCACAAAATGTTAATTTCTGCCTAAGAACTTTTTTATTTTAAAGGCCTGGTTTCATATAGC
>NZ_JBHSBY010000125.1:0-43973 GCF_042650905.1 Pedobacter jamesrossensis
AATGAAAAAGCAGCTTAATATCCATTTTAGCGGAATCTAAAGTAATGCTTCTCAAAAAAAATAATCTGACAATAAAAAAACCTCTAGTATACTATTGCAATTCCAAACATAATTGCCTATGGGACAGGATTTATAATGGCTTCCTACTTTCCTTATTACTTTTACAGAGGATTTGATCTCAAAACACTACGTTTTCATGCCATATATGGGGTGCCGCTATTCCTTTTACTGCCTTACCTTGTTTTCTTTGTTATCGGGTACTCTTTAAATAAAAATTTAAATGCTGCCATTGAATATGGCAGCATAATTCCCTTCTTTTATGCCCTTATATTGCTGTGGGCTATAATCAAGGCGATTAGGATTCAATATAAAGAGCACAGGGAACGCAATAATTTCTTAGAGGAAGTGGGCGTTTATTTCGCAGTTACCCCATGGGCATCCATGCCTATATTATCCTACTTTCATGCCTCTCAACTCGTTGAGGTACTATTTACGAATACCGGTTTTATAATTATCACCATCATATTTATCTCTACATCTATTAAAGCTGCAAGAAAAGAGTATGCTGAGTTGTTAGAACTGAAGATGGCAGATAAACAGTCTTCACCCTATTTTACCGAGAATTGCTCCCGGTTTGGTTTAACCAAGAGAGAGATTGAAATCGTTCAAAATATCCGTCAGGGCCATAAAAATAAGGCTATCGCCGAAGGTCTCCATATCTCGGAAGGAACTGTTAAAAAGCATATAGAAAATCTGTTTCATAAAACAGGCACCAACGGACGGATGGAACTTATAAACAAATTAGTTTCGAAAGATAACGGATAAAAGTGGCTTATAATTCTTAAAATAAGCCGAAAGACGTATAAAGTTTTCTTAAAATATGTCTAAATCCGTATTGCAGGTTAATTAGCATCCTCCCAACTTTGTGTAAATATTACTTATCTAAATCTGTTCAATATGATAGGATTTTACGCATCCCATGCTAAAGTGAAAGTTGTTGCCAGTGAACAGGCTGAGCAAGGGTTATTTAACCTATATGTTTATGTTATCAAAACCGATTGAAAAGCTGCTCATTCAGCTTACCGATGGCCTGGCTCATACAGCTGGGCAAAAATTAACACCCTCCGGCCGTCTTGCTGCCGCTCTTCAACTCATCCGAAGGCTATTGCTTCTACTACGCGAGCAAGTAATGTCAGAACCGTTTAAAAGTAAGCAGGAAGAGATCCATTTTTTCAAAATGGTAAAACCAATATTTCTTGCTGCAAAAATATTTGAGTTGGAGAGATATAATTTAGAACAGAGCAAACCTGCTGGAAGTTGGGGAAAACTGCTGTCCTACTATGAACGAGAATTAGAGATAATCCAAAGGTTTTTTTTGCATTATGCTTACTTATACCAATATTTCCGCGCGGGTGCGGTCGAAATGGACGAGCTGTATTTCTTGCGTGGTGCTGAAGTGCCATCAGTCCTTGTATCTGAGTTTGAAGAGCATGATATCGGATTTTCAACCTGCGGAGATCATCTGTTCGCCCGATTCAAAGCTTATGAAGATCTGCAAGACCACATCATAGAGCAAATTCACTTGGGTTCTTCTGCAGACAAGGGCACACAACATAGTGCCTATGTATCGAAAAAACTCACATGGACAGGTGAAAGCATTAACCTGGTTGAACTTGGTTATGGCTTGTATGACAGCGGACAGCTTAACCACGGTAAGGCCGGAATAAACGACATTTTTACCTGGCTTGCCGAGCACTTGAACGTATCGATTGGAATTCCGGCACGAAGGTTCGTTGAGATCAAAAGAAGAAAGCGTCTGAGCCGTACCCGTTTTTTGGACAATATGCGTGATTCGATCAATAAGAAGATCGACGATGACGAACGTTATGAGCCTGAAAAATTAAAATCGAAGCGTGAAAGGCAGAGCTGATGGCTTTTAAAGGGAATTGATTATCAATGATTTGAATATAATTTTTGGCTACTTGTCCAATGCGGATTTGCATGCTGCCAACCTTTGCTTTTGTAATTCCTGCCGCAATGGGGCGGCAGGACAAAAGCAAATATCATGTTAGAACAATTCACCTGGCAACAGTTTTTGGTTGCCGCATTCGTACTCTCGCTGGTCTGGTACCTGGCCATTTTTCTGCTTTACTACCGGCAGAAGGCAAGCGGTTTTTTTTTGCAAAAGCCGAAGGAAAAACCACCGGAAAAGCTCCATAAGGAATGGGAAGCAGAACTGGAAGATGAACCCGAACCGGAAGAAGAAGAACCCGGCACCCTGATGGGAAGATCGGTGGAGCCCGAAGGTGTAAGCATGGTAGCGATGGATGGTGTCCATTTCGCAGAAAGGTCGCCGGATGCTCACAAAGACGATCAATTAGGGCTTGTGCCGGATGTGCTGGAAGAACTGAAAGTCGCTTTTCGTGATCTGGAAAATAAGGATGGCGGTAAAACTGACTTTTTTCCACTAATTCAGCAGATCAAGGAAAAGTATCCTAAGATAGAAGCAAGCGACAACCTGGAGGATATCAACCGCTATATCCGAGACAATGCGCCCTTCCTGCTGACCGATGAGGAACTCGAAGACCTCTGGGACTAAGCATGCTTTCCTTTCAAATCAATTCAATCCGCCATTTTAAACAGTAATTCCCATGAAAAATCAATTCAATAGCCCAAAAAAGCAAACCTTCGCCAAATTCCTGTTACTGTCCTTCACCCTTTGCGTGTACAATATGCTTTGCAGCCTGTCCCTATTCGCCCAGGACGGTAATGCCGGGATAACCGAGGCAACCAACAAGGTCAAAGGATATTTTGATACCGGAACCGACCTGATGTATGCCATCGGTGCAGTTGTCGGCATCATCGGGGCCATCAAGGTCTTCAACAAATGGAATGCTGGTGAGCCGGACACCAACAAGGTAGCCGCTGCCTGGTTCGGTTCCTGTATTTTTTTAGTAGTAGTCGCTACCGTCCTCAAATCATTCTTCGGCATTTAACCTATAGCCCTGCCTTTGGCACCGAGCTAAAGGCAGGGCTTTAAAAATCAATTACCATGTCAAGCGTATATCAGATCAACAAAGGCATCAACAAACCCATAGAATTCAAGGGCTTGCGGGCGCAGTATATTGCTTACCTCGCAGTAGGATTGGTATTGCTGCTGATCAGCTTTGCTATCCTATACATCTGTGGATTAAGCCTGTTCATTATCCTGCCGGTAATCTTCGGACTAGGTGGCGGCCTTTTTTACACCGTATTCCGGCTTAGCCATAAATATGGTGAGCATGGGCTGATGAAATACTTTGCCAAAAGACAGCTGCCACGCTACCTCAAATTCAGTTCAAGGAAAGCATTCACCTCTTTAAGAAAGGCAAAACCATGACCGCAATAGAGAAAATTATGCCGATCAGCACGGTGGAACATAATGCCATCGTATCGGCGCAGGGCGACATCACCATCGCCTACGAGGCAAGCCTGCCGGAGATCTTTACGCTTTCCGACAGGGATTATGAGGCTTACCACCAAACGCTGATTAAAGCCATTAAATTATTGCCCGTAAACAGCATTTTTCACAAGCAGGACTGGTTTACCGAAGCCAAATACCGCGCGAATTTTGAAACTGACGACAACAGTTTTTTAAGCCGCTCCAGCGAACGCTTCTTTAACGAAAGACCGTACCTGGACCACCGCTGCTATATCTTCCTGACCAAAAAGCCAAAGGACAGGAAACTTTCCAGTTCGGTCTATTCCAATATCCTACGCAAATCGATCGTGCCACAACAGACGGTTAACCCGGTTTTGTTTGGTGACTTTCTGGATAGTGCCGGCCAGTTCGAGCGGGTGCTGAAGGACAGCGGCTTTATCACGCTGCGCAGGCTGACTGATGAAGAACTTGCCGGAACCGGTAACCGCCCTGGCATCATTGAAAAGTACTGCTTCCTGCAAAAGGAAAATGAAAAGACTATCCGCGATGTGCATGTTAAAGATGCGCTGCGCATCGGTGAGGCGCACTGCAAACTGTTTACGCTGTCCGATGCCGAAGACCTGCCCTCATTATGCGGCAGCCGTATCAACTATGACAAGTACAGCACCGACCGCACCAAGTTCAGCATCGGATTTGCCAGTCCTTTAGGCCAGCTATTGCCCTGCAACCACATCTACAACCAGTACATTTTTATCGAGGATGTACCCAAGACGCTCAAACGGCTGGAAGCCAAAAAACTTCGCCTGCAATCTTTGTCTGCTTACTCCCGCGAAAATGCGATTTCCAGAGATGCGACTAACGATTTTCTGAACGAGGCAATCGGGCAGCAGCGCCTGCCGGTCAAAGCACACTTTAATGTTTTGGCCTGGTCAGAGGATGAAACGGAGATCAAAGACCTGAAGAACAAGGTCAGCTCTGCATTGGCCCAGATGGATGCTACGTCGAAGGAGGAAACCGACGGTGCGCCTCAGATCTGGTGGTCAGGTTTGCCCGGAAACCAGGCTGATTTCCCGATGAACGACACTTTTGATACCTTTTTGGAACAGGCTACCTGTTTCTTAAACCTGGAGACCAATTACCGTTCCTCAATCAGCCTATTCGGCATCCGTTTCGGCGACAGGCTTTCAGGCAGGCCGGTGCATACGGACATCTCTGATGAGCCGATCAGGCTTGGTTACACTACCAACCGCAACAAGTTCATTATCGGCCCCAGCGGTAGCGGCAAATCGTTTTTCACCAATCACATGGTGCGCAGCTATTATGAGCAGGGTACGCACGTGGTATTGGTTGATGTTGGCCATAGTTATAAAGGCCTATGTGACCTAGTTGGTGGTTACTATTTTACCTATTCTGAAAAAGACCCGATCAAGTTCAATCCCTTCTATCTGACTGACGGCGATGTGCTGGATACCGAGAAAAAGGAAAGTATCAAGACCTTATTGCTTGCCCTATGGAAAAAGGACGATGAGCCTTTTACTCGTTCAGAATATGTAGCCCTGTCCAATGCGCTTACCCTGTACTACAAGCACCTGGATGCACACCCCGATATCTTCCCCTGCTTTAATTCTTTCTATGATTACCTGATGCAGGAATACATGCAGGTGCTGGAAAACGGCAAGGTCAAAGAAAAGGATTTTGACATCAGCAACTTTTTGTACGTGCTGAACCCTTACTACAAGGGAGGCGAATATGATTACCTGCTGAACGCTACCGAAAACCTTGACCTTTTGAATGAGCGCTTTATTGTCTTCGAGCTGGATGCGGTGAAGGATCACCCAATACTGTTTCCGGTGGTCACGATCATTATTATGGAAGTGTTCATCAGCAAGATGCGCAAGCTCAAAGGCATCCGTAAAATGATCTTGCTGGAGGAAGCCTGGAAAGCCATCGCCAAAGAAGGCATGGCCGAATACCTTAAATACCTCTTTAAAACTGTCCGGAAATTCTTTGGTGAGGCCATCGTCGTAACGCAGGAAATCGAGGACATTATTAGTAGTCCCATTGTCAAGCAGGCCATCGTCAATAACTCCGACTGCAAGATCCTTTTAGATCAAAGCAAGTACCAGAACAAGTTCGATGCGATACAGGAACTATTGGGACTGACTGACAAGGAAAAAGCGCAGGTACTCTCCATGAACAAGGCCAATGATCCAAAACGTAAATACAAAGAGGTATTCATTTCCCTTGGCGGACAGTATAGCAAGGTCTACCGGACAGAGGTAAGTCTCGAAGAATATCTCGCCTATACCACCGAGGAAAGCGAAAAAATGAAGGTGCAGCAATACGCCGAAAAGTATGGCAGCATACAAAAGGGCATCGCCGTATTGGCCAGTGAACTGCGTAACCAGAATTCTTAATCCTAAAATCTATAAAAATGAAAACACTGTTTTATTTATGTGCAATGGCGATACTGTTTGCTACCGCCTGCACCACCGACAAAACCCGTTCATACATTCCCGGCACCTATGTCAATAGCGCCGGAGGCGAATACAGCGTAGCCAATGATACGCTGGTCATCGAGCCTGCCGAAAGCAACAACTTCACTATTCAGCGAAAAACCAGCTTTAATGTCATAACCGACGGCAAAAAAGGTAAGCGGCAGCACGAAACCGAGCAATGGAGCGCCATCTACGATGAGGGAACCAAGACCCTAACCGAAACCCGCAAGGGTAAGCTCATCACTTTCTATCCTGAAACAGGCACGCTGAAAGTCGGCAAGCGGGAATACAAAAAGATCAATTAATCAATTATGAACACATTATTAAAATTAATAAGTCTCCCCTTCCGGGGGAGATTTAGAGGGGGCTTTATGAAGAAATATATGGTTGCCCTGCCTTTAAGCGCCATGACGCTGTTTGTTGCTTTGCCTTCCGAGGCGAATGCACAGATCGCTATCGTGGAGGTAATCAAGGCAGGCATAAAAAAAGTCATCAAAGCGGTTGACCTAAAGGTACAACGCCTACAGAACGAAACCATCTGGCTGCAAAATGCGCAGAAGGTGTTGGAAAACCAGTTGTCCAAACTTAAACTGACCGAGATCGCCGACTGGACGGAAAAGCAGAAGGAACTTTACAGCCAGTATTACAATGAGCTATGGCAGATCAAATCGGCCATAGCCTATTACAAGCGGATCAAAGACCTGACCGAAAAGCAGGTGGCCATTGTGGACGAATACAAATGGGCCTGGGGGCTGTTCGGTAAAGACATGCACTTTACGCCGGAAGAGCTCACCTATATGGAAACGGTGTATTCCGGCATATTGGATGCCAGCATCAAAAACCTTGACCACATCCTTTTGGTGGTGAACAGTTTTAAAACGCAGATGAGCGATGCCAAAAGACTGGAAATCATCAATGCTGCCGCTGACCAGATGGACATCAATTACAGCGACCTGAAAAAGTTCAACTCGCAGAACATTGCTTTAAGCATCCAGCGGGCAAAGTCCCTGGATGAAGTGGCCACCTTGAAAGAAATCTATGGAATCAATGAATAAGGTAAAAGTAGAAAAGCGAAGGGTAAAAGGCTTGTTAAGTATACTTGGTATTTGCTGTCTGCTTTGCGCCTTTAGCTTTCAGCCTGTCCAGGCGCAGACCTTCGCCGAATGGTTTAGCCAGAAGAAGAAGCAAAAGGAATACCTGTTAAAGCAGATCGCAGGCTTGCAGGTCTATATTGGATTTGCTAAAAAGGGCTACGACATCGCAACCAGCGGCATCCATACCATTCGTGATATTAAGAACGGTGAGTTCGGCTTGCACAGTGCTTTTTTCGGTTCGCTCAAAGCAGTAAGCCCGTTTATCAGGAACAACAGCAAGGTAGCGGACATTATTGAAATGCAACTGGCCATTCGCAAGAATTTTAACGGCGTTAAAAGCAATGACCAGCTTTCGGATGGTGACCGGGAATATATCGGTTCGGTCAGGGAAAAGGTACTGGATGAATGCCTTTCCGACCTGGAGGAACTGCTATTGGTCATCACTTCCGGCAAGGTGGAAATGACGGATGATGAGCGCATCGAACGCTTGGATCAGGTCTATGCCGGGATGAAGGACAAATCTGCTTTTACCCAAAGCTTTACTGGGGAGGTCAGCTTATTCATCGGGCAGAAAGCGAGTGAACAACGATCCATTAACCAAATTAAAAAGAACTATGAAATTCATTAAAAGCTATTTAAAGCCCGCCCTTCCGGGGAGGGTTTGGGTGGGGCTGCTTTTGGCTTTCTGCTTACCGTTTTCGTCAAATGCACAGTCAACCGAGATACAGCAACTATTGCTGAACGTAGAAAAGCTCAGCCAGTTCAAGAACATCCTTTCTGATATGAAGAACGGCTACCAAATTCTGAATACTGGCTATAATGCCGTGAAAAATATTTCCCAGGGGAATTTCAACCTGCACGAAGTGTTTATCGACGGCCTGATGCTGGTCAGCCCCGAGGTCAGGAAATACCACAAAGTAGCGGATATTATCACCTATCAAAAAGACATCGTTAGCGAGTATAAAACCGCCTTTAACCGCTTTAAGGCATCCGGTACTTTCAGCGAACAGGAGATCACTTATCTAAGCAAAGTTTACGGGCAGTTGTTCGACCAGAGCATTAATAACCTCAATGCGCTAATGAACGTGGTCACTTCCTCAAAGCTCCGCATGAGCGATGATGAACGCTTGCAGGCCATTGACAAGATCTTTATTGACACGCAGGACAAGCTTTCCTTTTTACGAGATTTCAACCAGCAGGCCAGTATGTTGAACCTGCAAAGGCAAAAGGAAAAGAACGATATACAAACCCTTCAAAAAATCTATCAGCCATGAAACTAAATATCAAATTTAAAAAGCCCTCCCTACCGGGGACGGTTTGGGTGGGGCTACTTTTGCTCTTAATCCCGAGCCTATCCCACGCCCAGGGCATGGCGCATCAGATAGGCAGTATGCAGGGCGAATTGGACAAGGTGTACGACCAGATGCTCCCGCTATGCTCGAAGCTGATTGGAGTTGCCCGCGGCATAGCCGGGTTTGGCGCACTCTGGTATATTGCCTCACGGGTATGGCGCCAGATCGCAGCGGCAGAACCCATCGACTTCTATCCATTATTGCGGCCATTTGCGCTTGGCCTTGCCATCATTGCCTTTCCGGCGGTCATTGCCCTGATGAACGGCGTATTGCAGCCCACCGTTTTAGCGACCGGTGCTATGGTAGGAGATAGTAACAAAGCCATCGCAGCACTGCTCAAACAAAAGGAAGAAGCGGTAAAAAAGTCCAAACAGTGGCAGATGTATGTTGGTGAAGATGGAAGCGGTGACCGGGAAAAATGGTATAAGTACACCCATCCCAAAGACCCTGGTGGCGAAGAGGAAGGTTTCTTTGACGGGATTGGTAACGACATGAAGTTCTGGGCGGAAAAGCAGAGCTATAACTTTCGCAACTCAATCAAGCAATGGCTGAGCCAGGTGCTGGAAGTACTTTATGCTTCAGCGGCTTTGTGTATCAATACCATCCGCACGTTCTTTTTGATCGTACTGGCGATACTTGGCCCATTGGTATTCGGCTTTGCCGTGTTTGATGGTTTTCAGCATACGCTCACCGTTTGGCTGGCACGTTACGTCAACATTTTTTTGTGGCTACCCATCGCCAATATCTTCGGCAGCATCCTGGGCAAGATACAGGAGAACATGCTCAAACTCGACCTTTCGCAGATCGGTCAACAGGGCGATACCTTCTTTAGCTCGACCGATACCGCATATTTAATTTTCCTCGTGATCGGGATCGTCGGTTACTTCTCGGTGCCAAACGTAGCAAACTATGTAGTACATGCAGGAGGTGGTAATACCATTCTGCAACGTGTGAATACCATTGTAAGTAACACAAGCTCTACTGCAAGCGGTGCGGCGATAACTGGCGGCGGTATGGCAGCAGACGCTTTGGGCGATGCCTACCGGAATATCAAACAGGGCTTTTCCGGTTCTGGTAACAGCGATTACTTTCCGGACAAATCCGGCGGCTCACAGCACCAAAGGGATAAACTATCCGGTAACTAACATTCACCATTAATCCCCAATTATATGTTCAGTCAATTTAAAAACATAGACACCGCCTTCAGGCATATCAAGACGTTCAGCATCTTCCTGATCCTGGCCAATGTACTGACCATCGGCTTTTGCATCTACAAGAGCTATGATATGGTGAACCAGGCGCAGAACCGTGTTCATATCCTGTACAACGGGAAAGTGCTGGAAGCGATAGCATCGGACAGGAAAAGCAACCTGCCGGTTGAGCTGCGCGACCACATCAAAACCTTTCACCAGCTGTTCTTTAACCTGGCGCCAGATGACAAAGCGATACAGGCCAATATCTCCAAAGCACTCTACCTCGCCGACGAATCTGCGAAAAAACAGTACGACAACTTAAAGGAAAGCGGTTATTACAACAACCTGATATCCGCCAATATCTCACAGGACATTGAGGTCGACAGCATCAAACTGGATGTTAATGCCTATCCCTATGCTTTTACCTGCTATGCTACCCAAAAATTGGTACGTTCCAGCAGTACGGTCAAGCGCAGGCTAGTTTCGCAGGGAACGATCAGGGACATTAAAACCCAGACGGACAACAACCCGCACGGCTTTCTGATCCAGGGCTGGGAGATATTGGAAAACCGCGACGAAGACCCTAAAGCGATCAAGCCATGAAACTTTTCCGAAAAAAACCACTGGCGGTTAACGTAAAACAGGAGGAACTGGCCGCAGGCATTGCTGGTAAGATCATTCGCTGGCAGACCAAGGCAGCAGATTATCTGAACGGCAAGTCAGCTCACCTATCAGCAAAGGCAAGGCTGGTCATGCTGATCCTGTTTTGCGTATTGTTTGCGGCGATCAATCTCTACCTGCTTATTCACTCGATTTAATCATCATTAAAAAATAATCAAATGAAAACACAAGAAGAAAGAACCAGAAAGATGTTGCTGGTATTGCCATTACTGGTACTACCGTTCCTGTCGCTCGGCTTCTATGCCCTGGGCGGTGGTAAAGGTAACAGTACTGCACAGCTAACAAGCAAACCCGGCATCAACACCAGCCTGCCGGATGCGGCCTTTAAAAAGGAAGACCCGCAAACCAAGTTGAGCCTGTACGAACTCGCTGGCCGGGAGCAAAAACCCGACAGCCTACCAGCTTCGGTTACCGGTCAGGGCTTTGGCTTAGCAAGTGCACCTGATCTTAATGAGCAGCGCATCAGCGAAAAGCTGTCACAGATCAGCACTGAAATTAACAGGCCTCTTCCACCTGTCGATTATGCGACAAGGTATTCCCAGCCTGCAAATAACAGCAATATGACTGTTGACGTAGATAGGTTGGAAAAGCTTATGCGCACCATGCAGGAGGACAAAGCTGAAGACCCGGAAATGAAACAGCTCAGCGAGATGATGGATAAAATTATAGCCATACAAAATCCTGAAAGCGTGGCTATAAAAACGGTAAAAACTACCGGTTCCGAAGGAGATACCAAGTTCAAGGCGATCCCGGCACAAATCGTAGACAAGCAGAAAGCGGTACAGGGTGCCACCATCAAGCTGCGCTTGCAAGACACGATTACCCTGTATGGTTATTTGATCCCCAAAGGGCACGAGATCTTCGGCACCTGCGGCATCATTAACCAGCGCTTGCTACTGGACATTAAGAACATCCGCCTGGGCACTTCCATCATTCCGGTTGACCTGTCGGTCTATTCGCTGGACGGTATGCCGGGACTGTATGCGCCGGAGGCAGAACTGGCGAATGCCGCAGGTAGCGGCGCGGATGATGCGGTGCGCAGCATCGGCATGTATGGTATGGATAATTCCATCGCCACACAGGTAGCGGGTGCCGGTATTGATGCCGCCAAATCCCTCTTCAGCAAGAAGATTAAAAAGATTAAGGTCAAGCTGGAATCAGGCCAGCCGGTATTGCTGCGCAATAACCAGCAGAAGCTTCGCTAACAAACAATCATTTTTTAAACACAAAATACAGAAAAGATGAATCTCAACAATCTGGAGAATTTGAAAGACGAGCTCAAGGCGCTTGGCTTTCCCAAAAAACTTGCGGAGGACATGGAAAAGAACATGCAGAACAATGTTCCCGAATTCCAGCTCCGTCATAACCTGCCTGCCGATAAGGGACAGGTAGATATGCAGCTGCATTTCCGCCAGTCCGGGCAGTCCGATTATTATTACTTCAATAAGTACTCGGTTACCCTTAACAATGCCAAACCGCTGGAAGCCGACCAGAAATACCTGGTGATTTCTCCCGGTGACCAGGGCAAGCCGGTATTCCGCAAGTTCGACAGCCCGCACGAGGCCATCAGTTATTTTAAGCAACAGAAAGGCAATAGCGAACTGGCTTCCGGCAAGGACGTCGGTCACAAGACCACCCTGGCCACTATGGAAAACGACAAGGTGAACTTTGTCGCCAAGGATTTCCAGAAGACTTTTTATAGTCCCGCCGTAACACAGAACGTGTACGTGGAAAAAGGCCAGGGTTTCTCTGCTGAACAGTCGATCAACCTGATACAGGGACGTTCTGTTTACCGTGACGACCTGCTTAACTTAGGTGGTCAGCCCTACAAGGCGTGGATCAAGTTGGATTTTGATCAGGCCAAAGACCGCTTTGATAATTTCAAGGCCAAGCAGTTTCATGATCCATCTTACGGGTTTGACCTGAAAGCGGTACTGGACAAATACAATATCAAGGAACTGGCAGACCCTAAGCAGCGCGAAAAGCTGGAGGAATCGTTGAAGAACGGTAACCGCCCTTTGATCACGACCGTCAAAGATGGACAGGAAGTGAAGCTGCGCATTGAGGCGGTACCGCGTTATGGTCAGGTCAACATGTTCCAGGAGAACGGCAAGCCGGAAAAGAGGGAACAGTTCCAGGTGGCTGTTAAAAATGATCCACTGTTAGAGAAAGGCAAAAATACCCAAAAACACCTTTCACAAAGCCGTGGGGTCAAAGTTTAAACTCACAATTACAGCACCAATAAGAATGCATAGTTTCATTAATTAAATAAGTATATCATGGAAAACTTCCAAAAATTAAAAGAGCTGATCTTGTCAGCGGAAACTGATGCTACGGCATTTTTTGAAAAAGGCAACAAGGCGGCTGGAACCAGGCTGCGCAACGCATTGCAGCAGAGCAAGACACTAGCCCAGGAACTTAGAGCCGAAGTGACTGCTAAGAAAAATTCAGGGAAATAACTCGAAAGGTGTTTCCATTTTAGAAAATGCCTGGCTGGTTGACAGTCGGGCATTTTTGATTTGATTACGAAGAAGTCCCACCGGCACATATTTCAGAACATTTCACAAGTGATTTGCTATTATTGATCAATACAATATTATAAATTTATATAAAGCAGGTTTATGTCAGCCTTAGGGATACATGCTCTATAAATGGCTTACAATTTGAAAACTTTTATAATATGGAAAATTTATTTAAAGCTCATATAGAAAAAGTAATTGCGCTTACCGATGACGAGTTTAAGGATGTGTTGTCGCATTTTTTATTAATGAATTTCAAGAAGCGTGATTTTCTTATCAGGGAAGGCGGAAGAGTTCCATATGCCTTTTGGGTTGTGTCTGGACTTTTAAAGCTTGACTATGCGGATGCCTCAGGAAAGCAACATGTCGTAGCCTTTGCTATGGAAGACTGGTGGGAAGGGGATTATTCTGCGTTCTTCAACCAAAGTCGTGCAACTATGTCGTTGCAGGCCCTTGAAAATACCCAGGTGCTATGTATGACCCTTCAGGGTTATAACAACCTGTGCAGGAACCTTCCTAAAATGACCTACTTCTTTCTTCAGAAAGCCAATAGGGGGCATATCAGTTCCCAGCAGCGAATACTGGAATTAATCAGCACTAATGCCAAAGAACGCTACGATAAGCTCCTGCAACGATATCCAATACTTTTCCAGCGTGTATCCCACACCCTGATTGCTTCTTATCTGGGTGTAACCCGAGAGACACTGAGCAGGCTTTCTACATCATAGCGCGCTTAAGATAATTGTGAGATTTGTCACGAAAAGTAAGCAGAGGTTTTGATGAACTTTGATGTATAAATTAGACATCAGATCATGAAAAAGTTTGGTAAAATTTTAGTGTTTACATTATTAACTTTTGCATGAGCTATGGCGCAAAATAAAAAGGAAAAACAAATGGAAAAAAGAGAATTCAGTCCTTGGCAATGGCAGGACCAGCTCAGCTATGTACAGGCTGTTGAAGTAAAAAATGTGCAGGGTACACTATATGTATCAGGTCAGGCAGCAGTGCATGCCGATGGCAAGTCGAGCAATGCCGATATGCGCACCCAGCTTGGACTGGCCATACAGAACCTCGAACAGGTAATTAGTGAGGCAGGTTATGACCCCAAAAATATAGTTCGGCTCACAATTTACTCTACTTCCTCCGATGAATTTATCAAGAACTGTTTCGACTTATTCAAGGCCTTCGTGGCAAAGCACGGAATGAAACAGTCGGTCACACTTATGCAGGTCGTTGCCTTGAACGAAACACTAAAGGTGGAGTTGGAAGCTACTGTAGTGAAATAATCATTTAATTTGATCCAGCGAAAGACCATGTAGACGCATGGTCTTTCTTTATAGTTTGATCCCAGAACCGTTGCAAAACGTGGTATTTTTTGTAATAAATTATCCTATTAGTAGTTATTGAACTTCATTGATATAATGTCTTTGGAGATCGCAATATCATAAGTAATGAATCAATGCAAGCGAAAAGATCCTTGCGTTACAATAATAGAAATCCCTTCGGTTTTATCGGTTTTCCCTGGAAGGTGTACACCGTATCGCCAAAATTGACAACCGCTTTCTTACCGGATGAAAAAACCGTTTCCTGGACTTTATGGTCGGCAGTTACAAACCGGTGAGATACCATTTCATCATAACCTATTTTTTGTAACCACGGACAAATATTTTTATAGCTCTCTATAAACGTATTTTTGTATGCATCCCAAACATTTCTGTCAATACTCCAAAGTGGCGCATTACCGTAAAGGATATTGAATAGATCTTTTTTCCACCATATTTCAGGATTATGGTGATTACCATCTTCCCATCTCCAGGAACTTACCACGGCATCATGATATACCAGATCATATAAAGGCACTCTGGTATACTCATTAATTGAGTATCGTAGATACTTATCCGGAGCTACCCTCGTTCCCAACATTTGCGTTGGCCTGGAGTTATTTTTCCAGTCGCCATAATAGTAGATCGTTCCTTTTTTTTGTATGTCTGAGCCAAACCAGGTTCTTTGCAAAGTCATCATCCCATGGTTGTAAACAGCACCAGACCCTAAATAATCCGCTCCCCATTCTCCGCCCATAAACTGGCCATATTTATCAGCTAATAACTTATGATTTTTAATTACTTCTTCTGCAAATTGTTGGCGGGTAAGCGGATTTTTTGTCGAGTAATCCTCAAACAAGCCGTTCGCCTGATACACATCCAGGAAATATGATTCGTGTTTAAATTCTTTCAATTCACGTTCAATACGTTTCACCATTTCAGGGCGTATGGCAATGGGGTTACTGGTGTGCCCAAATTGATTCGACACTGTTTTACCATCCTTATTTCTAATCGCAAGCTCATTAAATTTACCGGGGTAGCTAGTTAAGGCAAAGCGCAAAGGTCCTTTTTCATCTGTTTCACGAAATACTGTGTCTCTCAGTTTTAAATCTGTGAATAGCTCATAAGTACCTGTGGCATAGCCTAACTCTTTTAATTGCGTATCATACCCCATTTTCGGGTATGGAGTATGATTGGGATTCCAAAGTATAAGAGCCTTGTCAATTCCACTTTGTTTTAATTCTGCTGCAAAACTTGCTTCGCGGGCATTGTCCCAAACATATATATGTACCCCGCCAATCATTTTGGCAATAGCAGGTGTTTTTTGTTCATTTTGCTTTAAGGTAATAACGTTGTTTTTTTTCCAGATATGATCCCTGTATTTTTTGCATTGGGCAACATAACCACCCTTATCAAAAAAATGATACGTAACTTTTCTATCGTATGCAAACTGATCTTTAGAAGATAACCAAACAGGCGAAAATGTAACCAGGCCGTTCTCACGTTTGGTTCTTAATGCCGCATCAAACGGAGTTTCTAAAATTGCCATATACCCGCTTTCAAATTGAGTATCTGTCATGCCCATCCATGCCATCGATGTACCGCCGCCACAGAAAAATGTACGGCCGTTGCCAAGTGGATAGTCTGTATCGTCTGCCGGTAGCAGAAAACCGCCGCCATCGGTATAAAGTAAATAATGATCTTTATCAGGGGTTTTAAAGGCGGCTGGAAAACTAAGTTCGTTCATGGGCATTTTTGTGTCGGCTGATAAGCTGATCTCTAATGCCGAAAGTGACGTTAGCGTAAAAATTGCCGTAAAAGTGTTTTTACCGGTAAAATCGACCTGTAAGGTGTTGCCTCTTTGGGATGTATTTTTTACAGTGAAAATTTCACCGGCTATGGTCTGTTGCCAGGCTTTTTGGATGCGCTTGTCTGTAACAGTCAACATATTTGTTTGATCGTTAAATTTTACTTCCAAGCTGGAGCTTGCGATGATCCAGGTTTTTGAATAGGCTGTAAACGAAACAACGTAAAGTAAAATAAAAATAGCAGTAATTTTTTTCATTGATCGGTTGAGATTTATTGCTTATGCAGTCTTTAGAGTGCTATATGGTTGATAGTGGAGTAAAGATAATGATCGGATCTATATAAGCAGCTGATGGACCCAGATAATAGGATTTATATAAAAAGAATCTACAATCGCATTTAATAAATACGCCGCGTAGTCAATCCCATATGCTCGTTGAACAAGGACGGTTTACACAGCAACTTTTCGATGCATATACCATCGCCTTTCCATTTAGTATAAATATCCTTAAAAGCGACCAGTTCGACGGTAAGTGTTGAATTAGCCCCGTTTATTCGCACAGGAGACAATGTCTCTAAAAGTAAGCTCAGTATAGTTCCATCCCGGGGCTAAATTCCGCTTTCAGCATGGATCTGATATTATAGGCACTTGGCTTTTAAGACCAAAGGACGTTTTGGAGTAACACCCGTACCAATAAGGTGGTCAAAAAGGGTAATGATACCAGTTTGTTCATCCTTTTCCTTTTCCTATGCGCCAGCAGTTCCAGCCGCCAAATTCCGTTCCTACATTCGGCAGCTTCACTGCATTTGGCATAACTTGCTCCGTTCCTCCGCCACCCATGCTGCCTGCCACTTCATAAATTCTCTTAAGTGTCTGCAATCCCTGGTCAATAATTCCACCCATCTTTTTGGTAGCAAAGCTCTCAACAATCCCTTTGACGTCAAGACCGGGCCCTGCGGGTTTTCAGAAAAAAATCTTCCCTGCTCGCTACACTCACGAGGTTTTTTTTTCTGAAAAGTCTTGCCTTACAAAGGGATTGGTTTAGGTGAGGGTGCTTATCAAAAAGACAGGAGGCCCCTGCCGACTGACATATTAATAAAAGAGATAGCACCATGAACACAAAAACAGCAAACGGCAGAAGCCCACCCACCGCAGGGAGTAAAAAATGCACAGACAAAACGCCCACAGGGCAAAATCAAATCATTATCAGTAAAAATTTAAAATCAAAATCATGAAAACTACAGTAATCGAGAGCAACAAAAAAGGTAACCTAAACAGTTCAGCGATAAACGCTAAGGCAGAAAACAATGCCACACAGCCAAAAACCAACGGTTTGCCGTTGAGCAAAGAGTTTGATGAAAAGCCAAAGGGCGAAACCGAAGCGAAGAAAGCGGAAACCCCTGCACCGACTGAACAGCCAAAGCCACAGGATGCGCCAAAGGCTGAAGCGATACAGTCACAGCCGGAACAGGTGAAGCCCGAAGCACAAAAAATAGTGCTGAATTTGGAAAGCACTTTAAAACTGGTGGAAGAATTGCACCGCAGGAAAATACAACGAGACAGGTTATTAGATACCATTGATACATTGGAAGCTTTTGAAGTGGCGCAGATCGATGATGCGGACGAAACCGAAGCAAACCACTTTCAGGGTTGCGTTTTGACCATTGAGGACGATAACCGCAGGAAGTTCACCACTAAAAATCCTGTCATTATTCAGGCAGTAGCACAGTTTGTAAACAGCATGTGCGTAAACCGTTTGGCAGAGATCGAAGCAGGTATTATCATTCCTGCATAAATGTTAAATGCCTCTGCTAAATGGCAGGGGTATTTTATTTCTCTTACCTAATCAGCAACAACATGGAAGCAGCATTTATAGACCACCTTGACCAAATCTATTGGCAGGGTTACGGAGAGGATTTCAAAGCTGACAACCCCCAAGCCTTTTACAGGCAGTTGGCAGAGTTCAAAAATCAATACCATTTAGCATGAAATATGAGACCCTTTTTATTATGGTTCGTGTGGCAGTCCATGCCGACCATACCAGTATTGCAGAGATCGTAAACGAGGTAGAAACACAATCAAAACTAAGTTTAACCGATACCGCAAACGTCAACATACTGGAAACAGAGATTTTATTATCAAGAGTACGCAACATTAAAAATATCAATCATGGCAAACGTTAAAGAAAAAATATGGAAGGTCATTGGCAAGGACATTGACCGAAACGCCACAAGCGCAGAAGCTATTTTACAGGCAGGTTTAGATTTTGAAGTAGCAAAACACCCTAATTTACATACCCTGCCAAGTGGTAATAATATCATTTCGGGTAATTCATTTTTTACCTACCGAACCGATACAGAAGCCATTTTAGGCGACAAGATCGGAAGGGATTACGAAGTAGTACAAAACATTGATGCCTTTTCATTTTTTGATAACATCGTAGGTGGCAGAGGTGGTATACAGTATGAAACCGCAGGGGCGTTAGGATATGGTGAAACCATATTTATAACTGCTAAACTGCCCGATCAAATACGTGTGGGCAGGGATGACCTAATAGACCAATACTTGTTTTTAACCTCTACACATGACGGTTTAGGTAGTATTACCATAGCTTTTACGCCAGTTAGAATTTGGTGCGCTAATACTTTAAATGCTGCAATGAAAAATTGCAGTAACCAAATTAAGATACGCCACACCGCAAGCGCCGCCGAAAAACTGCAAGGGGCGCATAAAATGTTAGGCGTATCTGACCAGTTATGTGCCGAACTGGAAGCAATCTTTAACAGGTGGTCACGGGTACGCATTTCCGACCCCGAAGTTAAACGCATTATTCAACTTGCAATGGTGCCAAATAAGGAGACTTTCGAAAAGCTGAAAGTGGGAAAGGAAAGCGAACTATCCAGCCATTACAACAACATGGTTAGCAGTGTTTTTGATTATGCCATGACCGCAGAAAGCCAGCAGGAAGCAACCACCAAAGGCACATTGTTTGGCGCATACAACAGCGTAACGGGTTACTTTCAGAATGTACGGAATTTCAGGGATGATGAAAGCAAATTTAAATCCATCATGTACGGCACTGGGTTTGATCGTTCGCAGGTTACTTTTGATTTGTGTGCGGACTTTGCGAAGCATGGCAACGATGCACTAAAGCTGAACTAAAACGTCCTATAACCGTTTTAATGCCCTTTCAATTGCCAACGACCCAGGTGAATGGAGGGGCAATTTTGCGCGCGGTCCCTTACGGGACAAAAGTGATTACCAAAGTTATTGTAAATTTCATGTATATGTTCGTCAAAATCGGTAAAGATGCAGACTGATAGTTCTATACATTTATGTCCCAAACTTTAAAGACTTATTGAAATAATTAAAATGAATTATTAACTTGATTCTAAGAAAACTGCTTCACATAGGAACCGCTGTTAGCGATGGGTTGTTTTCCAATCTCTCTTACTTGTCATTTTAACGTATTCATTTCTACAAAATGTACCAAATCTCCCAAATGTGTCCGAATGGATCTTGTAGCTTATCTATTCTCCAATCATGTTCGTTTGTGATAGGGCAAATTTCTATCGCACCTAACTTTAATGCCTTTTCAAATAGCTTGTCAGCGTTTCTACTGTTTAGAATTATTCTAACTGGACTATTCAAGTTTAGGTATGGACTTAAATTACCGTTTTGTAGTTCTTCATCTCCCACATAAAATTCTGCATCCTCAATTTCTACAACAGAAGATAGCTTTTTGTCTGGCATTTCAAACCTTTTGGTTTCAATAGCTTCAAAGGCAGCAATATAAAATTCTACTGCTTGTTGACAATTATTAACCGTAAGAAAAGGCTTTACAGTAGCTGTACTATTCCTCATCATATCATTTTTTTATGTTGTTGCACTTATCCATTCGGTGATGATGTCTGTCAACTCTGCTTTTCCATTTTCTATGTCTTCTAGGCTTTTGAATGTTAGGATTGCTCGGTCATTCTCTTTCCAAATTAACATTTTGCTTTTATTTGCTATTAATTTGTCTTTGGGTGGCGTCTGTTTGATCGCTCCTCTATGAAATATTAGCTGAACTTGTTTTGTTGGTGGTTGAATTCTCATTGTAATTCTGTCCGAATTGTCGAAGCAATAGTTTGGACCATTCCATTTTATATTTTCTTTCAAAGCTATGTTTGTAGATAAAATGTAATTTCTTAATATTTCAATTTCCTTTCTAAATGGATGTTTTTGCTCATCCAAAAAGTTAGTTACTTCGCTGTTTACATTAATTTTTTGTTTTGCCATTTTGTTTTTTTAAGAATAACTGCCCGCCAAGCCAAGCGCTTGGTAAAGAAATTAAAATAATTGCAATGTTGTAAAAAGGAATTGCTTTGTCCCACATTACAAATGAGCCAAAAATGCTAAAAATTGTCCCTATGATTCCAATTATTATAACGTGTTTCATTGGTTTATTCGGTGCTAATTTTGCTGTCAAGTAGCATCCAACTACATTAAATATAAAGCGGTATACCACGATCAGAATAATTATCGATAGTGATGTTTGTTTGAAATTTTCCATCGACATAATTCCCAGTTTGTCAAACAAAAAGTCTGCTCCAATAGAAAGCATTGCCGCCAATACAATTCCTGCCAATATTGCTCCAATACTTTTTAAAATTGTCTTATTCATTTTTTAATTTTATGTTCCGAGAAAACTAATTAGGTTTTTCCTATTCAAATCTAGCCAACAAATTTTGCGCCAGTAGGGTGCAATTGTGACAATCTAAGTGGTCAAATGTGACACGGACGTATAGTAATAATAATGGAATACAATATCGAATTCTTTAAAGATAAAGATCTTTCTTCAGCTGACTTTAACAAGCCGTTAAATGGGCAGTAACAAAGCGACTGAAACTGTGTAGGAAAATTAGCTAATTTTGCCGCGTAAATTCAATTATAACGCTTTAGTTCGGCTACATCAAAAAGTTTAAATAAGAGTCGTAACGATACAATTCTCCCAAATACTATTGGAAGTTGGTGGTGCTCCCACGATCCAAAAAGTATTTAGAAAACACCATTTTCGTTTCCCGACAACCTCTTATTCCATCATGGCGAAATTAGCTGCAGGATGATCAAAACCAAGGTAGCATAATTTCAGAAATATTCTGCCTATTTCTTTTAGTGAGCTTTGTTGTTTTGACATAGATTTTTATCCACCGACCATTTTCCACCACCTTTTACCATTAAAAATATACTTCCCAAAAACATGGCCCAATCCGTTCTGCTGTCATGAAGCATAGACCAAAAACCATTGTCAAGGTATAGTTGAGTTTTGGTAACCGCCATGGCAACCACCATGATGATAAACAAGGGTAGTGCAGCTATTCGCGTAAAAAGCCCTATCAAAACCAATACGCCACATGCAATCTCAAAGCTGCCAACAAAAGGCCCAAAGAATTCGGGATAGGGCAAGCCAATTTTTACAAAGCGACCAGATCCCAATTTATCTGCAAAGAGAAATTTCTGTATTCCTTCTGATAAAAATACAGCTCCCACCATTAGTCGGACGATAATGGTAGCGCCTGAATTATCGGTTTTGATGATTTTCTGAAACATGCTTTTTAATATTTGAACGGATTGCTAAGTTAAGGCCGTACCAATCAATTATTATGGTATATTTGAAAATAGAACGGTACTTAGGCCCAATTTAATTAAATGATCGCTCCGATAGCTATTAAAGACAAGATAAGTTCTGGCAGGATTATCAAGATAGCACCATTTAAAAAAGGGGTTCGGGTAACCAGCCCGCATAAACACCACAATTATTTCGAAATTGTTTTTCTTTCAAAAGGTACAGGCATCCACTCCATAGATTCGCAAAAGTATAAAATTATCCCACCTATTATCTTTTTTGTAAGAAAGGAACAGATCCATTATTGGGATTTGGATACCGAACCCGATGGTTATGTGCTGATCATTAAAAAGAAGTTTGTAGAATTAAGCTTAGATAAAGAAATTAAAACGCTGTTGTATAAACTCAGTAAGACAGAAATGATGTTACTAAAAGATACAGCCACTGTTACCACCTTGTTTCAGCTGCTGGTAAAGGAAAGCGTCCAGGATATCACGGCTTCAAATCCTATTGTTGAAGGCCTTTTAAAGGCTTTACTGGCAAAGCTACTTTCAGAAGACAGATCATTTACAGGGAATAACAGTGCCGAAATAGATATCTACCATCTATTTCGTGAAATGTTAAGTCAGGAAGGCAGGCTAAAGAATAGTGTTTCCCATTATGCCACCTTGCTCCATACCTCGCCGCAAAACCTTAATGCCATTTGCAGGCGTGCGGCAAATTTGTCTGCTGCCGGTGTGCTTTCTGAATTTATCATCAGTGAGGCCAAGAGATTGCTTATTTATACAGATAAAACGATTTCAGAAATCGGCTTTCTACTGAGTTTCAGTGATTCCTCGCACTTTGTGAAATACTTTAAGCGCTTTACAGGCCAAACGCCAAAAATATTTCGATTAGAACAGTGGTGATACCATAGTATTTTCAAATGTACCATGCAAATCATTTTCTAAAACGCATTTTTGGTTGAGAATTTAATCCTACAACCTTCGATGAATAGAAAAGTTTTAAGCATACCGTTGGTGCATATTTTCTTGTCTCTGGTATTTTTACTGATTTCTTTTGCTGGAAAAGCCCAGCAAAGACTATCCCTTAAAGAACTTCCCTCGCTTGTACAAAACAATCTGCCCCAATTAAATGCGGCCAAAGCAAATGCAGCGGCAGACAGATCAGTAATTGATTATGAAAAACGGAGCTTGATGCCCGATCTTACCCTGGGTTACCAGGCAAATATTGCCACTTTTAATAACATTACTGGGATGAGCTACCCGGGGCTAATGATGCCTATCAGTGGCCCTCCATCCCAAAATAACGATTTGAACTTTGTGCCCGGCTCGGCGGCAGCGGCGCTGTTAACTTGGAGGCCAATTTCTTTTGGTCAGCGCAATGCTGCAATAGAAAGGGCATCAGCGCAATTTAAACTTGCCAATGCCGATTATAACGAGCAAACTTTCAGGTATCAGTTTTTAGCCATAAATACCTATCTGGATGCGGTTTATCTAAAACAGCTCATCTCCAGTCATCAGGCAAGTATCAAAAGATATTCGAGTAGTTTGGTGCAATCAATGGTTTTGGCCAAAACAGGCCTTCGGCCAGGGGTTGATACCGTTCAATTTCAAAGCTCACTCGCTCAGGCAGAAATAGAACTGCTTCAAACTGATAATGCCTACAAACAAAAACTGATCACGCTTTCTTCCCTTATCGGAAGCGAGGAGCGAGATGGTAACCTGTTATTGGTGGATACCATTTTTAAAAATATGGATGCTTTTAATGATAAATCAGCAAGCATTGCTAAACACCCCTATTTCATGACTGCTATTGCACAGAAGGACCTAACGGCAGCAAAATTAGATGAGGTTAAAAAAACATGGCGGCCAAAACTGGATTTTTGGGGGAATATATATAGTCGGGGCTCTGGGGTCAATGCAATGGGTGCTGTAAATAAATCGGATGGGTTCAGTTTTAGTAGGGATAATATTGGTGCCGGAGTACAGCTTAGCTTTCCTGTTTTTCAGTTCTATCAGGTTAATGCAAAGAAAAGGCAATACGGAGAACTGTTAAAAGCAGACCATTTTAAGTTAAAGCAACTTGAACTGGATTTAAATAAACAAACTGATATCGCCTGGCAGCAGTACAACTCTAATGTGGCCATATCAGGCAAAATAGCCATCCGACTAAAGAGTGCAACCGATGCTTTTAGCAGTCTAAAGCTTAGCTACGCAAGTGGTTTGATTGATTTTTCGCGTTTAGCTCAGGCACAGTATGAACTTCAGCAGGCCGAAGTAAATAGTGCCACTGCGCTATTGGCCGTTCAGCGCTCGTTGCTCGACATCAGTATCGCAAAAGGAGATTTAGATTTATTTTTTCAACAGATCCAGTAATAGATGAAACTCATTATATCCGCTCTTAGAAATCCCATCACAGTACTCGTAGCAGTTATTGCGATTGCTTTTTTTTCCTTTATTTCTATACGCAACAGTAAGATAGATATATTCCCAAAGCTGGGGTTGCCAACCGTTTACGTGGCCCAGCCCTATGGTGGATTATCGCCTGAGCAAATGGAGGGTTTTGTGACTTCCTATTACGAATACCATTTTCTTTACATCACCGGTGTTAAATATGTAGATTCTAAGTCTATCCAAGGTGCTGCATTAATAAAAATTGAGTTTAACGAAGGTACGGATATGGCTCAGGCCATGGCAGAGGTGGTGGGTTATGTAAACCGTTCCCGTGCATTTATGCCTCCTGGTACCGTGCCGCCATTTATCACCAGGTTTGATGCAGGAAGTGTGCCTGTTGGCCAATTGGTATTTAGTTCGACTACCAAATCTTTAGGCGAAATATCCGATTTGGCCCTGTTTCGTGTAAGACCGATGTTCTCTACCTTGCCAGGTGTTTCTGCACCACCACCATTTGGAGGGAATAACAAAACGGTAATCGTTAATGTAGATCCTGATAAGATTCGTAATTACCAGTTAACACCAGAACAGGTGATGCAGTCTTTGGCCACTTCTAACACCATTTCTCCTGCTGGTAATGTACGGATAGGAGATAGTACGTATCTGACACCTCAAAATAGCGTCATTGAAAACCTGCAGGACCTGGAAAATACACCTTTGCAAAAAGGAAGTGGGGCCTCTGTATATGTTAAAGACATTGCAACGGTAAGTATTGGTTCTGATGTAACCACAAGTTATGCGCTGGTGAATGGTAAACGCTCGGTATATATTCCGGTTACAAAAAGAGCTGATGCCTCGACCTGGGATGTGGTAAAATTGGTAAAGGCTTCTTTGCCTGATATGCAGGCAGCTATACCAGATGACATCAAGGTTTCTTATGAGTTTGATCAATCTGATTATGTGGTAAATGCACTAAAAAATCTGCTTTTTGAAGGTGGACTGGGTGCTGTTTTAACCGGACTTATGGTCTTGCTCTTTCTTGGCGATAAAAGAGCTGCATTGATTGTTGTGCTGACCATCCCTTTGGCTTTACTGTGTTCGGTAACGGTACTTTACCTGATGGGACAAACGATCAATATCATGTCATTGGGAGGATTGGCATTATCTGTGGGGATATTGGTTGATGAGGCCACCGTAACCATAGAAAATATTCATCGTCATTTAGAAATGGGAAAGAGCAAGGCCCGTGCTGTTGCAGATGCCTCGAAGGAAATTGCTGTTCCAAAACTATTGATATTGTTGAGCATTCTCGCGGTATTTGTTCCCGCATTGTTTATGAATGGTGTACCGAGAGCGATGTTTGTTCCACTGTCTCTTGCAGTGGCTTTTGCTATGATTGCCTCTTTTATCTTATCCCAAACTTTTGTACCCGTTATGGCCAACTGGATGATGAAAGACCACATTGAAAAAACCTCGTCTGGAAAGACTTTCGATAAATTTAAAGCTTGGTACGAGCGCAATATTGAACGTATTTCCAAATATACCAGTCGTGTTACCTTCTTCTTTGTTACCCTATCATTGGGACTGGTCGTTCTATTTTTTATGTTGATAGGTACAGAACTATTTCCAGTGGTGGATTCTGGTCAAACACAAGTTAGACTAAGATTGCCAGTGGGTACCAGATTAGAGCGTACCGAAGATGCGACCAGAAAATTATTGAGCTTGTCTGAAAAGATAGCTGGTAGAGAGAACATTAAAATTACCTCTGCATTTGTGGGAACCCAGCCTTCCAGCTTTCCGGTAAACTACATTTACCTATGGACTGGCGGTCCGCATGAGAGTGTGACCAAAATAAAATTGAACAAGGGATCTATTGGAATTGAAGAGTTTAAGGAAAAGTTGCGTGCTGAAGTTAAAAAAGAACTACCCAAGGCAGTCATCTCTTTTGAGCCGGGTGATATTGCAAGTCAGGTATTGAATATGGGCACGACCAATCCGATCGAAATTGCAGTGGTGAACAAAAATCTGGATCAGGGGAAGGCTACATCCAAAAAATTGGTTGCAGAACTTTCAAAATTGCCCTACATGCGTGATGTGCAGATTTCAACGCCACTTGATTATCCGGCCATAAAAATTGACATCAACAGGGTTAAAGCAGGTCAGCTTAATCTAACTTCTGAACAGATTACACGTTCTGTTGTTGCGGCAACCTCTAGTACACGTTTCATGTCGCCAGGTTATTGGCTTGATAAAACAACAGGTACAGCCTATATCGTTCAGGTACAATATCCAGAATATAAGATGAATTCTACTTCACAAATTGAAATGATCCCAGTTGGGGGTGGAAATGGAAATAGCCATTTATTGAATGAGGTGGCAACATGGAAAAAGATTGCAATGCCAGGCGAATATGACCGTTTGAACCAGCAGAGATATATTACCGTTACGGCAAATGTACACGATAAAGATTTGGGAACGGCTTTTAAACAGGCAGATAAAATAGCAGGAAAATTAAGGACGGATCTTTCAAAGGGAGCTAAAATTCTGGTCAGAGGCCAGCCAGAACTGTTAAACCAGACCCTAACTTCCTTGGCTTTTGGCCTCTTGGTAGCTATTGTTGTGGTATTCTTGCTGATGACGGTGTTCTTTCAATCATTCCGCATCGGATTTGTAATGCTGTCTATTATTCCTGCCGTAATAGCAGGCTCTTTATTGCTGCTTTTAATTACCAGACAGTCGATGAACATCCAATCTTACATGGGCACCATCATGGCTGTTGGGGTAGCAATCGCAAATGCTGTTTTGTTTGTGACCAATGCAGAGGTATTAAGGAAAGAGGGTGACCATAAGAACTCACACCTGCTTTCAGCCCAAAATCGTTTAAGGCCAATCGTGATGACCAGTTTGGCGATGATTGCAGGGATGATACCAATGGCAATAGGAGATGGGATGATTGCCCCATTGGGAATTGCAGTGATCGGCGGACTGATTACCTCCACGATTTGTGTTTTGTTCTTTTTGCCATCCGTTTATCAAAGCACTGTTGGAAAAAGAAAGTATAATCATTTATCATTGGATCCCGATGATCTCAATAGTAAGTTTTCAAAAATTAGTTAAACTGTATTTATCAAAAAATGACAAAGCTAATCTTCAAATTATCAATAGTTGTACTGTGTTTTTCTGCCTGTACAGAAAATAAATCTGCAACGACTACAGCATCAGCTGAGGTAACAGATACGGTGCCTGTATTTATCCTATCTAGTTCGGCGGTAAATAAATCAATCGAACTACCTGCTGAATTATTGCCCTTTGAAACTGCTGATCTAACCCCAAAAGTGGAAGGATATATCAAAGACATGAGGGTGGATATTGGAGATAGAGTAACTAAAGGACAGGTGATGGCTATGATTGATGCCCCAGAGGTAGGAACCAAATCTGCTGAATACAAATCTGCCCTATCTTCGGCACAGTCTAGGTACCAATCAAGTAAAGATGTTTATGATAGGCTGCTTAGGGCTTCACAGGCAAAAACTGCAGGTATTGTTGCTCCAATAGATCTGGAGAAAAGTAGAAACCAGAAGTTGACAGACAGTGCGGCCTATCAGAGTGCAAAAAGTTTAGCTCAATCTTATGATGAAGTAGCTGGTTATTTGGTGATAAGAGCTCCTTTTAGTGGAATTGTGACCTCCAGAAGTGCAGATAGAGGTGCTTTGGTAGGCCAAAATTCCCCAATATTTACCGTTCAGAATACCAGTACTTTGAGGTTAAGGGTTGCCGTTCCCGAAGCTTATATGTCTGCCGAAACCACCGGTAAAGAAGTAAATTTTAGGGTAGAAAGCAATCCCAATAAGAGCTTTACTGCTCAGTTGGCACGAAAAAGTGGTGCAATTGATCCAAAGAACCGAACTGAGCTATGGGAATATAAATTTAATAACCCAAACAACGAATTAAAAGCTGGGAGTTTTGCATACGTAAAACTTAATCTGCAGCGCAGCTCGGATTCATTCGTTGTAGCGCCAAACGCTATTGCAACTAATCAGGAACGCAAATTTGTAATTTCCATTAGAAATGGGAAGGCGGAATGGATTGATGTGAGACAGGGAATGAGCACTGAAAAAGGACTAGAGGTTTTTGGAGATCTAAAAGTTGGAGATACCATAGTTGTTAGGGCCACCGATGAAAGAAAACCGGGTTCTACGGGATATTGGAAGATGGATAAGTAAAAACTTCTTTATTTAATTAACCTGATTTTAAAATCAAATCCGTCGAATTCAATTAGTCGTCACCTCTTTATATGATAAGCATTGATAAAACTACTAGCAATGAAATCCAATATATTTTTACGCCCGAATTAATTAGTTTGAGCGTAAAAAGGAAAAACGCAGAACAAGCTTATTCACTCTAAACGAGCGTTCATGATTTTATTCCTTTTAGTAAAAATCATCTAACAGTTCATCCGACGTGCCATTCGAGGTTACAGCGCCAAAGACTCCTGGAACACTTCGCTCTATAACATCTGTTTTACACGTAATTCCAACCACAAAAAGGATATATGTACACTTCAATAAGATTATGCCAGGCATTTCACTATGCTTGGAAGCCTTTTTGTAGATGATATAAGGCAAAGCCCTAACATAGGAGCACTATACATAATTGCCGTCAGATCAGCCAATTGAACTGCTATAAATTCACTAGCTTTGCCGAAACGATAACCCTTCCCGGAACGGGAGATGTTTGTTGGAAGATTGCGGAGAAAATACTCGCTGTTTTCAAGCTATACCAGCCCCTCTCTTATGAGATAAGTGTAGCTTTCGCCAATTTTGTTTTAAGTAATTAGTTTGCATGAACATTAGCCCTATCATAAAAAAAGATTATTTGACCGTATCCTCTAAGGAGGATATGGCTTCTATTGCCAAAAACTTACTGCCCGGTCACTACCTGGTTGTTCTGGGAGAAAAAAGGAGCCGGGTAGGCCTGATTACCTATACCGACTATCTTAAAAACCCGAACGGTAAAGTAGCGGACTGCAATTTCGGGGAATTTAAAGTATCCCCCGAATTTATGATCAACGAAACCTTGAACCTGATGGCCAGTTCGGGAAAGGACGCACTGCCAGTATTCAAAGATGATGTATTTGAGGGCGTCGTCACCAGCTTTGACTTAAGCCAGTTCCTGATCAGCGAACTTGACCGGTATAAACTGGTTTTCCAAAAAGTTGCCCATGATATACGCAACCCGATTTCCAATATTATTGGCCTGAACGGAATGCTTGAAGAAAACCTTCAAAAGCCGGAAAATATCGAACTGTTGGAAATGACCAAAGGAGCTAGCCTTCACGCCCTGGACATACTAAGTGAACTATTATTTATAGAGCGCCAGGACAGCGAACAGATTGGGCTAGAAATTACCGAACTGAACGGTTTTATCAGGGAATGCCTGGACTACCTGAAAGGTATCTATTCCCCAAAAAATATAGAACTGGTGAGCGAGCTGCCAAATGAAGCATTTTTTTACCCTGTCGACAGGTTGCAACTTAAGCGCACCATACACAATATCGCTTCTAATGCAATAAAGTTTTCTAATCCGGGCAGCAAGATCCATGTATCCAGGTTAGTCTTTGCCAAGCATTTCACCCTAAAAATCTGTGACAGCGGAATAGGCATCCCGTTGAACATACAAGCGCATGTTTTTGACAAGTTTACACATTCCTCCCGTCCCGGAACCAATGGGGAGAAATCTACGGGGCTTGGCCTGTATTTTGCAAAGACCTGCATCGAGCGGCTAAGGGGTAAGATATGGTTTGAAAGTACTGAAGGAGAGGGAACTACCTTTTTTATCGAATTTACGGCTTAAAGCATTCCCTACACACTCCCTATGAATAATAAAACCAAAATACTTGCCCCGGATTTTACCATCCGGCAGAAATATTCAAGTCATTGCAGCCAGAGATACTTTTACAATGCTATTAAAAGATGGTTCTATAATACATCATACCACAAAACAGAATGTTCTGTTTAAGGAATGGCTGATAAAAAACAAGGTGGTGAACATCAAACTTCACCAGGAGCCAGCAGACGGACAAGATCACAAAAAGATGAAAGGGGCTAACCCAAGATTTTGTCCCGATCGATCAAGATATCGAAATAAATATAAAGCAGTTAAATCCTATTAAATTTTTGGTGACAAAAAAATAACGGTTTCAAGATTATTTAAATAATCTTGAAAGATTACTACATGATAATGCGCCTAGGAGGCATTAATCATTCAGCTACGATTCTGAAATTTTATCACCCGCATATAGTAGGGCCGCCTTATTACATACCTCGCAAGTACCATATATGACCAAGCTCTTGGAAGACTCCGTAAATCCCTTTGGAAGTGGCATATGCGGTAGCTTTAAATCGTCTACACAGTAAACTTTCAGGCAAACCACACAATTAAAATGTACGTGCATCTCGTGATCCTGATGAAGATGATCGATTGAATCGCATAGCGCGTAAAACGAAGTGCCGTTCTTATCAATGATCTTATGGATTATGCATTTGTCCTCGAATGACTTCAATACACGATACAAGGTAACCCGATCAGTATCCTTGCCAAGTGTTTTTTCTAGAATTGGCTGTGATACCGCTGTTTCTGAACTATCTAAAATTTCCAGCACGCTTAGTCGTGTTTTGGTTTTTTTTAAGTTGTATTTGTCGAGTAACTTACCATAATGCTCATCGCCTATATTCATAAGCCCAAAAGTAGGAATATCCTGACTTAACAGCAAATATTACACAGTTGCCAACTTTTGATCTTCTACACAAGCTTTGTGATCAGAAAAAAAGCAGCTTTTTAACTTGAATTTTTAATACGAGAATGACGACAATCATATAAATGATATTTTCTAAAAAAAGCCCGTAATAGATACCGCTTGCACCAAATAGGAAAGGAAGCAATAGCATCAATGGGCAAAATAACAACAGCTCCCGGCCCAATGCCAGATAAGTGGTCACTTTGCCCCGTTTGGTTGCCAGCATGAATACGACTGCTGTAGAGGCAATCGGGGCAATAGGTAGGATGCACATCAGCAACCTAAAGCGCATAATATCTTGTGCCGAAAAATTCATTTCAGGTAATAGTAAGGATAAAATTTCCCCGGAGAAAATTTGAAGTGGTATGAGTGCAATCAACATCATCCCAATAGTTGCCAGTCTGAAATAATTTAACGCACGGATGCTGCGTTCCAAATTTCCGGCGCCGAAGTTGATTCCAACAATTGGCTGCATAGCCTGTAACATGCCAAAAATAGGTATAACCGAAAAAGAAAAAATACGAAATACCGCAGAAAAAAAAGCCGTGTCAATTGCGCCATTATACCAGGTTACCGTTTTGAATAGAAAAACCTGACGTAAGAAATTATTCAGTTGCATTACCAAGGCCGATAAACCAACGTTAGCTATATCCGAGATCATATTTGGAAGATAAGCCAGTTTTTTAAAATTAAGCTTTACGTAACTATCCTCTTTTACAAAATACCTTAGCGTTAATAAAGTAAAAATACCCATAGAGGCTACAGTGGCAATTGCCGATCCTTTTACTCCCCATCTTAGATAGATCACCAAAATGGCATTTAAGATAATATTAAGGATGACGGCGAATGTAGTTATTGACATTGCATATTTCATTCTCCCTTCCGCTCTGATCAGAGATGAAATGCCCAAGCCAAAAATACTGGTAAAACAACCGGCCATCATCAGGCGGTAATATGTGCCCGCCTCTTTCAGGATTTCACCCGTTGCGCCCATTAATTGGAGCAGTGGTGTAGAAAAAAGGTAACCCAATACACCCAGTACTACAGAAGCTACCAACGAAAACGCCAGTGTATAAGCAAATAGATTTCTAAATACGGTTTCATCTTTGCTGCCAATAGCTCTACTTAATATATTTGATGATCCGGAAGAAATAAATCCCGTCACAGCCGAGTTGACAACCAACAAAGGAATACAAAGTGAAATTCCTGCAAGGGCGTCAGAACCGATATACCGACCAGCAAACATCGCATCCACAAAAGAATTTAGCGAAATCACCAACATGCCCCCAATTCCAGGCAAAGACATGTTTAACATCAGCTTCCAGATGTTATCCTTCAATATCTCTTCTTTGCCAGCCATGAATGTTAGGTTTTAGATTTAATGTTTTTTAGGCCTAATAAAAGTAAAACAGAAACGCCTATGAGCATTAAGCCAAAACCCCGGAGCAAAAATCCCTTATCAATCTGACGCGGGCTAAAAGTAAATCGGGGCGCTGTTTTTAAATCTGTAAGGGTAAGGTTCTTATCTGAAAAAAGTTTGGGATAGTAAAAAGCAACCAAACTCCCGTGGAAGCTCTTAACCTCTGCGTAAAAATATTGAAATGCCAATAGATCTACACCGGCAATATGATCTAACATTGCCTGTGTACTCACTGCCGGATTTATAGGGTCAAACAGCCTTGCTGATCGTTCCCGTTCTATAATGCGTCGCTGAAATTGTTCAACCAATTTGGCCGATTTCTGATCGTTGAGTTCGGTATAAGCCGCAAAACCCTTAGCGCTTAAATTCTGGTCGAAAAGACCTTTGAAATTCAGCTCGGGATGTTGCAGAAGATATTCACGAACAACCTTTTTTTGATTTTCATCGTTCTCTTCATTAATAACGCCCGTCCTTCTGCTAATACCCGATAGTACAGCACTATTAAGCGGTTTAGTAACGCTTATAGCTATGTTAAGCGATGCAGGCAATGCAATCAGCAACAATAGCCAAATGGAAATCCCTACCATTGCGTTAAACGTGGAAGTTTTGTTAAATGATATCAATAAAAACAATGCTGCAAACCAAAACATGAGGTATGCGAAAACAATGCCTATCCAGCTCAACATCAATATTAGCTGGCCAGTAGGCTCTAAATGATTTGCAACAAAACTTATTACGCATAGACCCGATGCCAGTCCCACAACTATTAAAAAATAGAATAACAGGCGGAAGAGCACGACATGATGTAAAGCGCAGGATTGCGATTTTAGCAAATTGATCAATCCCCTGTCTTTGTCCCCCGAAAGCACACTATAGCACAAAGCAATGATCAGCAAAGGGAATATATAAACGAACAAAAATGATAGATCAAAGTTGCCAACGGCCAACTTTTGCGGATTTGCTATTTCATTTTGGAAAAGCTGGTAAAAAATGCTCATTGCCGTTAGCTTATAGTAGTAGGGCTGCAGGTCTCTCTGCCCGGTTGCCATTGATGCGAAGCCGCCCGGCTCAAAAGCAGTAGCGTAAAATTGCTTGTTCCAGGCAAATCGGGTCACTGTACTGCGTTGCCATGCTTTTTTGCCGTCAACAGAAGTGGTATCTGCAAAAAAGCCTTTAATCTGATCTTGCCTTTCCTGCTGCGCCTGTTTTATGACTACAGCTATGGCGGCGCGCTGTTTTTCCATCTCCTGATGACCGTAGTAGATGCTGTAACAACCCAATAGAAACACAACGACAAGCATTGTCAATTGAAATCTATTGCGGATAAAGTTCAGCCATTCGTACTTAAATATGTGTGTAAGCAAGGACATTTACAGTATAGTTTTTTTAGTAATTTTATTGACCACTATTACTGAAATAATTACCCAGATCAGTAAAGCGAAAATCTCCTTTAATAATTGACCGATTGATATTTTCAAATCAGGAACAGTATAGCGGAAATCGTGAATGGAACCCCATAATGTTTTATCTGCCTTATATTCATAAAACTCTCCAGTGTGGGAATGATCCCTATAGTCGGCATTCATCTGCTTGACCAGGTACCGCCTGTAATCTTCTGCTTTTTTCTGAAAATCGGTATAGCCGTTAAAGTCTGTAGATGCCATTGTCATTGATAGGTTTCTTACCGCCAGAAAAGGATCAATGAAGCCCATAAACGTACTTAATCTGTTTTGGGCTTGAATTTTATGTAAAAGGCTGTCAGAATGTACATCGTGGATCTTGTTGCCAAACTCTTCATACACCTGGGCATAAGCTCCCTCAAAATTTAGGGGAAGTTTATTGACGTCATTCACCTGGTATTTTTTAAGCAGCCTATCGCGAAAATTGGTGATCAAAGTATCCTGGGTAGGGTTTCTTAGGATCTTGCTGCTGATGTCATCGGCGATCGACTTTTCATAGATCGCCAGTGATGGCAATTTGTATAGGTTACTGGCAAAATTTGCCGTTGTTTTTGGAACGATGATGGTAAAGAGTATCCAAACTACCAACAAAGAAAGTAAAGCGTTACGGGCATATTTGGATCGGTACGAGATAACTACCGATAAACAAATAAATACAAAAAAATAAGCTAGATAAGCCAGGGCAATAACCCCGATCCTGGCCAAAGTATCAGCCGTAAGGCTAAATTGTGGGCTCATAAATACCAAGCCAAATAAAATTGCAAAGGTTAATAATAGAAGTCCTGAAACAAGAGAAAAGTAGGCTAGAATTTTGCCCCATGCGACGGTGGTCATTGATACGCCCTGACTGGCCAAAATTCTTAAAGTTCCATTTTCCCGTTCGGTAACAAACGCCGAGAAACACAGAAAAATGATAAGCAGCGGCACAAGGAGCTGTAATATCAGGGCGATGGATAACTCACCAAAGCGGATCATAGCGCCAAAATCCTGCGCCTGCCTGAACATAAACTCGTGCTGATAGTGTGCCTCTAGATAAATCGAGGAACCGGTGTAGGCATCAAGTCCAAAATCAAAAAAGCTTAGGCCGGTTTTGGGCTTAAAAACAAAAGTACCATAATGCGCTGCAATATGCGGATGCTTATTTCCCTGTCCCAGCCACTGGTCGCGCTTTTCTTTCTTTAGAATTTCTATCTGTTTTTTTTGATGTCCATAATTTAAAAAACCACCAATGCCGCCCAACGTAAAAAGGGATATAATAATGACGAGTGCAAAAGTAACCTGACGATCCCGGAATGCGCTCAAAAATTCTTTTTTAATAACCTTCGTAACAATACCCATATTAATCTTTTACAATGTTACCGCGTTCATCAATTGGATAAATCAACTGGTTGCTTAGCATTTCTTCAAACTGGACATTAGCTATTTTAGCTAATGTACTTCGCTCTTCCAGGCCATCCGAGAAATCCCATATTTTTCTTGTTTCCTCGTCCAATATGTAAGAACTATCACTATCCCGATACAAAATATAACGCTTATCCTCTTTATTCAAACTAAGATAATAGGGGTTTTTAATGATCCTGGGTTCAGCTTGCAATGGCAAGATTTCCCGTTCCTCGTTGTAGGAAACAAAGCCATAGGGTGCTTTTACCGTAATTTTCCTTGATTCGTTGCCGCTTAATTCGTAGGCATCAATGTCGGTCGGGGAAAGCTCCCCATTGGCATGGTAAGCCACCACTTTTACAGGAGCCGGTTCCGGCGAGTGGTTTGTAATAGTGGCCTGGATACATTGCCCATCATTTATGCAGTTAGAAATTTCTATATCCTCTATGAAAAAAAAATCATCCTCCGCAGTTTTTGAGTAACGTACTTCACCTCCGCTAATTACTTCGGAGATCAAAGTGTATTTACCTAACGCCGCATCACCCGGTACCTGGTAAACAAAATAGAAATGTCGTCCTCCCTGAATATTCTCCAAAATATCAACCAATTTTTCACGGCTGTATTTTCCTGACAGGTATTCGGCCACAACTAATAAGGGAAAGTTTTTATTAAGATATAGTGGTCTGACCGGATCACTGGACTCGGGTAAATTTTTAATCGCCGGAAGCGACAGTACATGCTTCTCGAACAGCATGCTGATATTTCCTTTAGGATCTTTTACCCCGATCCGAACCAAAGGACAAATATGGGATTCCTTGATTGATGATGTATTAAAGTTCCAGTGTATAGTAATGGAAGTGCCTCTTAAACCTCGTTTTGGGAATATACTCATTTAATACTTTCTTATACTTTTTATGTTTTCAGGGCTGTATTGCTGGGGATAGGTGCCAAACCATTTCACTACGGTATCCTGCCCCAAATGGTCATACGTGGCAGAAAGCATGGTTTCAAGCTTTTGGTTAAATTCGGCTGTGGTCGCTTCTGCATCTATCTGCTTCTTTTCCCTATAGGCCTGTTTTTCCTTATAGGTAGCCGGTTGATGATGTACGAAACGCCCAAAGTTATCAAGGCAGAACAAATGGTAGTCTTTTGTAAAAAGCACAAAGTTGTGCCACATTTCATCAATGATCAGCAATTCATCTGGAATAAAAATATCCGGCACTTGGCTCAGGTAGAGGAATTTTTTTGTTTCATTGAAAATGTCTTCCGCCTCGGGCTGCCCAATATCCATCATATCGGTAAACCGGCTGATCACATCCTCATTCTGGTAGGCTAAAATCTTGCTAAGCTGCTGCTGATCCATAGTCGATTAAAAAAGGCTTCCGCAGGTTAATGCGGAAGCCAATAGTTTTTACAATGTTACTTTACAGTGGCCACCAGTATCACAGTGAGTACTACCGCTAATAACTCTGCTTGCAAGGATCGAAGCAATTAATGCCTCTTTACTTAAATTTTTCATATTTGAATTTTTAGATTTTGATTGCCTACTCTATCAGGTTTTCGGCTTGCCCTGTCATTGCAATAACATTACAATAATAATCATATTAATTTATTAATGCAGCATTGTTGCGTTAATAAATTGTTACTTACAGCCTTTCTTGTTCTTCGGTTTTGCGTGTACCTGATTTTTTCAGTTCCCCACCAAAATGGTAGGTTAGAGAGAGACCAAAAATTCTGGTAAAACGTTTATCGTTATATTTATAATCTACAATATCCGTTTGCGAGGCAGCTTGATAACGATCAGTATTGAAAATATCGCGAACCGAAAATTGCATATTTAACCGCTTTGCCAGCATCGACTTTTTTATTCCAAAATCAATGCTTCCTGTTGGCCTTGACTGGTAGATACCCAACGCCTCGGCGCTATAGTAGTAACCGGCAAGATTGATCTTAAAGTTTTTAGGCAAGGTAAAATTCTGTTGCATTGTTGCGGTAAGCGACCAAAGGCTAAATTGCTTTTCGCCATTGCGCATAGAAATGGGATAGGCCGAATGACTTAGATCTGCAAACATTTGTACATCCCAAAACTTGCAAAGATGAACTGGCACAGAAGCGGTGAAGTCAAATCTTCGACGCTCACCGAAATTGTCACTCGTACTTCTTATCGCAATCCCATCATCATCTATAGATAGCTTTCTATTGATAAAATTGATGCCCTGATTATAGCCCACCGAAAAAATGTACTCATCTTTTATAGCATAGGTTAAGGCATAAACCCAGGCCAGTTCTGGCACAAGATTGGGGTTCCCCGAAAAATAGAAATATTTATCATTATACCATTTTACCGGGTTCAGATCTGTGTAGGATGGCCGGTTTATACGCCTGCTGAAAGAAAAATTTATTTTATTGTTTTCGTTGATGGCCTGTTCTACTGCTAATGATGGGAAGAGCTTTGTGTATTGCCATACGTTGGAAATATCTTGTTTAAGGGTGTAACCATCGGCATTGGTATGCTCTAAGCGCATACCTATTTCTATATTGGTTTGATTAAATTTCTTGATGGCAGTCGAATAAATTGCGGCAATGCGTTCCTTATATTTGAAATGGTTGCTAAGCTCTTCCACTTTTACAAAATTCCCTCCTTGCAGCGAATCAAACCTGAACTGGTTGTCATTGGAAACCTCGGCATATTTTAAACCCATTTTTATGGTGACCTTTTTAAACGGAAGTTCAGCATCGGTCTTTGCCGAGAAGATTTTTATAAAACCAGGCTGGTACTGCTTTAGTAGATTTTGACCCAAAAAATCCCCTTGTTTTCCATAAATATTTGTGGTCATCAGGCCATCAGAAAAATTTCTATACGATGTGTAGTTCGCCTCAGCAGTAATTTTTTTGCCCAATGAATCTATCGTATAACCATAATTAAAGGTTCCCGAATCGTAGTGATAAGGCTCAATTAATGTATTCTTGGTAAGAATACGGGATTGAAGCATATTTTGGCTATTGAATTGATCTATAAATGAATTTTTGCTCCCGTTCCAATCATCCAGATAGCCATGATAAATCAAACCGATTTGATGTTTCGGGTTAAATTTCCAATCGGCTTCAAAGCGTTTGGTATAATATTTAGATTTAAATAGAAAATCACTTTTGCGCTCCAACCTTATCAGTTGACCGTTATTGTTAACCGAGTTGCTGCTTCTGTTATCAGAAAAAGTCTGCGGCGTATTAAAATCAAATGCACCATATAACCGAAGTGTTTTTGTATTTAGACCAGCTGAAATATTCTGATTTGTCATCCAGTTCTTGCCTTTTGAAACGCCCGAGCGGATATCGATTGCATAGCCAAGGTTTTGGCTTTTTTTGGAGACAATATTAATTACACCTGCATTTCCGGCCGCATCAAGTTCTGCCGTTGGTGTAGTGCTAAGCTCAATCCTGCTGATGTCCTCAGCGCTCATTCCCTTTAACAAATTGACCAGTTGTGCCCCGGCTAAATAGGTCATCCTTCCATTCATCATAACGTTTATGCCGCCAGAGCCACGAAAAATCACTTCGTCATTTTGTCCCAGCGTTACTCCTGGCACTTTTTTGAGCATATCCAAAGCGGTTTGACCAGAGGTAAGGGTAGAATTCTGTACGTTGAAGATCAGTTTGCCTTTGTTTGTCTCAAATAGCTTCTTTTTAACACTTACACTCACCTCTTTAAGCTGCGTCTGATCGATAAGAAGCTCAACATCGAAAGTTTTATTGCTATTTAAAACTACATCAGTACTTTCAAACCGCTTGTAACCCAAACTGGTCACTTTAATTCGGTAGGTTGCTTGTGCTAACTTATCGAAATGGTATGTCCCGGCAGTATCTGTCCATGTTTTAACATTAAAGCTGGTGTCGGTTGATTTCTGTATGATTACAGTGGCAAAAGGTAGGTTTACCAATTTAGATTTCACTTTCCCCGTGATGCTGAATTGCTGCGCATATGCGCCACTGACTGGCAGCGTAAAACAAAAAATAACGCTCCAAAATAATATTCTTTTCCGGCGGGACATTTTAAAAATGGTTCTATTTTCAATCTCAATCATCACTTAATTATGCATGTGCTGTAAGTAAAGTTTCTCCAGGCTGTCAAAACTCACATCGGCTGCCTCAAAATTTTCCAGTAGTTGCCCTTGTTTCATGATTCCGATATGAGTTCCCGTATCCTTTGACCTAAAAAGGTCATGTGTTGCCATCAAGGTGGCAACTCCAATTTCTTTCATCTTTATTAGCAATTCAGAGAATTCATTACTAGCCTTTGGATCAAGGCCGGAAGTTGGTTCATCGAGGAGTAAAACCTGTGCTTTTTTAGCAATGGCTAATGCGATCCCTACCTTTTGGCGCATTCCTTTTGAATAAGTTGATACCCTCTGGTTAAAAAAATCCTCTTGCAGGCCTGCTTGGGCTAGGTAAACTGCCAGTTCATCTCTTTTAAACTGAAGGCTGGAAAGACCACAAAAAAAATCCAAATTTTCCACGCCGGTAAGCATAGGGTAGAGCATCAAATTTTCTGGAATATAAGTCAGGAACTTCTTGGTTTCTAACGGGCTGGAAGCCACATCAATTCCATTGATCAGTGCCTTTCCGGAAGTTGGCTCGATAAAATTTAGAAACAGATTGATAGTAGTCGATTTGCCAGCGCCATTAGCACCCAATAGGCAAAAGATCTCTCCCGGCTTAACCGTCAGATTTAAGGGTTTAAGTGCTTCATGTTGCTGATAGGTTTTACTTAGGTTTACTGCTTCTAACATATTTTCCGGTTTTAAAATAGTGGGCAGCCACTTTCGCGGCCAGCCCACTTAACTAAACTAATTAACTAACACGCTTACTTATTGTACTAACTTGGCAAAACCGTTACATGCCCCGGAACTTAGATCGAACTCCTTTTTAACTGTGCCATTGCTCAATTGGTAAGAATAAATGGAATTGATACTAGCATCGGCTGCGACGTTGAAATATATTTTCTGATCATCCCACTTTGTCATAAATGCTTTATTGCCCTTTATTAGTGGAAGAGTACTAGAAATATTACCGCTTACCGTTTGGGTTTGCAGATTAATTTTGCGGTATTGTCCGGCAGCAGTACCGCTATCGAATGGATAGGCTGCAGCCCTTGTGTAAGTTACCGTAAAAGTCTGATCATGTCCAAAATGAAATAATCCGACACATGGCCCGCCGGCAGTCGTTGTTAAGTTGAAAAAATAGCTTTGATCGAATGCTGTTTCGTTATTTTTAATTCGCAGCACACCGCTGGGTTTACCGTTGTTTGCATATCCCATTACGTAGATATCCCCACTTGCGTCCTTTATCAACGAGTTTGGACTGAAAGATGCGTCAGTTCCACCGTTCCACATTTGGCTACTTCTGCTATCTTCAATAAGTTTTACAAATTTGTCGGTGGTGCGGTCAATAACCGCCACAAAAACCTTGTCCTCTAAATTCGAGAAAGAAGCGTCCTGATAATTTACGCCCATAAAAATATTGTTCCCTCTTTGAACCAGCCCCATATAATACACCTCTGTAGCACCGGTTTTGTTAAGGCCTGTAAGATCCAAAGTCGTTGTTACCTGCATCGTTGTTGGATTGAATTTCACCAGTTTAGGCGTAACACCAAAGCTGGCCACTGTGGCGTAAGCTTCTGTTTCACTGATAAAAAGTACTGCCCCAATTGTCCGAAGGCCAGGAATTGCGAAAGAGCCAGCCGCCTGCGGTTTACCGCTGGCATCAAATCCGTATTTGGTCAGCGTTGCCGGGGCAGCGAAATTGTTTTGATAAATGTATTTGCCGTACTTATAGATCGTGGCCGAACTCGTGGATTCCAGTGCATTGCTTGTTCCTACAGCGCCGGTAGGCACGTCTTTACTACTAAACAGGTAACTGGTCTGGTTCGGCGAAACACCCCCTGTAACACTCAGTACATAGTTTGCGACTTCTGGTGTTGTCTCAGGAGTCTTGTCTTTTTTGCAACCTTGAATTGCTAATGCCAGGCCAGCGGCCACAAGGCATAAATTTTTAATTTTCATGTTTAATTTGTTTGTTTTTGTGTTAAATAAAATCGGGTTTTAAAACTGAATGATCGTCCGGGCAATTGGACATTGAAGTTGTCGTAGGTTTTTTGGTTGCTTACGTTAAAGCTTTCGAGTGTAAAGGCCAATCGTTCACTTGGTGCAAACGTTACTCCTACGTTTTGAACGAACTGCGTAGGAATGATATTTTTTAAACTTTTATCCCCATCTCCAGCCCAATAAAGGAAATAACTATGTGTGTAATTTGCATTAGCCCAAAACTGAAGGCTTTTTCCTTTGGTAATAAAATTTTGGATCTGATAGGTTAACCCCAAATTTCCCAGCAGATAAGGTATGTTTGGTAACCGGGCATCTACATAGCGCTGGTTATCATCGGCAGCGTTGATCATGCCCTTGTTTCGTATATCCTGATAGGTCCCATTAAGCGTAAATTGCAGTTGCTTATATAACCTGCCGCTAAAGGTCAGTTCGGCCCCGGAAATATGGGCATTACTGATATTTTGACTGGTGCCCGCACCCCTTGTATCAGTTTGAAGATAAATGAGATTAGAAATTATCCTATTAAAACCCGCCACTTCTACATTAAAATTTGAAGAGGTATACAGCGCATTGATGTTTATATTGTGGCTTTTCTCCGGGCGCAGGTTAGCATTGGGTCTGATCAGCATCAGATTGCCAAAGGATTCTTCTACATCGGGCAATCTAAGTGCATTTTCATAAGAACTTTTAAGTAGAATTCTTTGGGAAACAGCAAAGGTGACCGCGAGGTTATAGCCCAGGTTATTTATATTTTGCGCTCTTGGTACCAGTGCTGTTTCAACCAGTTCATGACTTTTCATCTTAGCATATATATTCTTTAAGGCCGTAGATATGATAAGCTTTTGGTTCAATAAAGCCTGTTCTATACTTATACCGCTTACATTCTTTAACATCGTTGCCGGCTGCGCATAATAATCCAGGCCATCATTTGCGTTAAGAGCCAAAGTGTCTTTTCCTATTCGGTGGAAGTACTGTATAGTATTGGCGAATGCAAGCTTGAAATTATCATTAGGCCCCCAGGCTAACTGTATCCTATGATTGGAAAGATTTGTTGTAGCCCGCAAAAATTTAGCTTCTCCCATTTCAGCTTCATCGGGCTTTAATCTTCTATCGAATACACTGCCGTCCCAAACGTATACATTACCGGATGTGTCGACATTGTTGGATAAACTTCGATTCAATGTGATCTGGCTGGCAAGCGACCAACCATTTTTTAACCGTTTTCTATACTTTAACTGTGCACTGTATAGATTTTCCTGATAAAAAGCCCTACCATAAGGTTGGGTCATCGTTAAATTATTTTGCAACTGACGATCCAGCGCACTGAAATTTAATCCCAGAGATAGATGATCAGCCCAGGAAGTATTTTCCAGTCCTATTTCTCCTTTTAAAAGAACATTCTTAAACCGGTCGTGGAAGCGGCGCACCTTAGTTAGAACCGGCGTGTAAAATTGGTCTGGAACCTCTGCATCGATCTCATAATTGTTTTTGGCATATCCCCCTGTTGCTTGTAAACTCATATAAAGTTTATTGCCAAGAACAGTCCTACCCAATAGGCTGGCGCGATGCGTACCAAAAGAACCAAAGGCATAGGAGGCATCTATGTAATTTCTTCTTTCTGTCCTGCTTACAATATTAATAGCACCCCCAAGTGCATCAGCGCCCAACTCAATTGGCAAAACGCCCTTGTAGATCTCAATGCGTTCAATTAATTCAACGGGAATCGTATTAATACTAGTTGCTTCACCCAAATTATCAATGGGCATACCATCCAAAAAGAATTTTAATTGCTTTCCGGTGCTCCCATTAACAAAGAATTCAACTCTCGAACCGTAGCCGCCGTCCTGTTTAACCTTTATACCTGCGGTCTGCTTTAAGAGCTGCACTGCGGTAATGTTTGATCGGTAAAACGGCTTTGCATCCACGACAGTGAGATTGCCAGCGGCTTGTTTTAACTGTTTTAAAATACTCGTGTTGACCGTAACCTCTTGCAGTGATCGCACTGTGTCGGTTCTTTTAATAAGGCTATCTCTTGTATTTTGAGCTAATGCTAAGCACGGCAAAAACAAGAAAAAACCTATGCATATTCGTTTCATTAACGATAATGGGTTTTCGTAAAAATCAGCGGGTTTAGGCAGACCATTAATAGATTAACGGTTTACATGCCTTTTAGAAGTTGAGATTTATGACAAGAGAGGGGGGCCTTTATTGGTAAAAGCCTGTATGCATTGTTTGAATATTGTGCATGCAAAAAAGCTTTTGCGCAGAATATATTTCGTGGCGAGTATAGCTGATTCGACAGCAGAAGCGTAAAACGCTTGCTTTTTTAATGTATGCGATAGGTAATCGCAAATTTCACATTTAGAATGAGAAGAAATTTTAATATGTTCTTTTGATGTTCTAGAAAATTCGGTGTGGAATTTGTGTTTGTGCAATAACTGGACCATCGGTATAGCAAGAAAAACGGACATTAATAGCCATGCGATTATTGCTAAAAGCACATTTTTGCTATAAAAAAGGTCTACTCCTGACATAATGCATCAAAGTTGCGTTAAATATTGTCAGAATCAAAATTTTTTATTATTAAATTTAAAAGATATGCCACCCTGTCCTAAGAAGTCCAACACGGTTCAATTCAAAACAGGTTAGATATTTCAGATTGCCCTTAATCATCAAACAGAGTGGCTATGCGTTTCAGATCGTCTAAAAATTGGTTCGTGGGCTCAAAGGTTTGGAGTACGTTACCGGAGTTCAAGTTTTTAAGAAACTTAGCTCCGGTTTTTTTTATGCCTAATCTATTGTTTATCTGATAGATAAGTGAGGATCAAGCAAAAAAGTTGGGGAGTTGAGAAGTTTATTTAATTTTGTACAACATTATTATTTTGGACACTTCAATACTATCTTTAATACTACCTGAAGGGTTAA
>NZ_JBHSBY010000126.1:0-45600 GCF_042650905.1 Pedobacter jamesrossensis
AAATATCAAATAACGTAAAAAAAAGAAAGCGGATGAAGAGTTCAGCACTCATTCATCCGCTTTGCAAAAACAGACTATTTTAAGTCCACTTTTTCAGTGCCCTCCCTGAATACTGCCTACGTTTGCCTGAATAGAACCTGTAGGAAATGGAGGTTGAGGTACGGTATAGCCATAAAGTAATTTATCCGTTGTATTCTTAAAAACGTCAAAGCTTCCACTTAATCTACCCTTTAACATAGTAAAATCAAGACCAATGTTAATCGATTTTTTTTGTTCCCATTCTAAATCTGCATTGGAATTTTGCGTTGTACGGAAGTTCGTTTGAACGTTTCCTGCAAAATATACAGTGCCAGAGCCTTGAACAATTTGTAACGATTGTAAAACGCCAAGTGGCTGTTGGTTACCAGTGATACCAAAACCACCTCTTAATTTCAGCGCAGAAAACAGTTTCTGATTTTTCATAAAAGGTTCCTGATCTATCTTCCAGGCTAATGATGCTGATGGAAAATTTCCCCATTTATGATTTGCTCCAAATACGGTTGCTCCATCTCTCCTGAAATTTGCAGTTAACAAGTATCTATCCAGAAATGAGTAGTTAATCCGCCCAAGAACAGAAACTGTTCTACGCTGGTTGCGGTATGAAGAATAATCACCGGCCTGAACTTTAGAAAAATCGCCAAGGCCTAGACTGTTGTAAGTTGCTAAATCATTCACAAATCCTCTTGCGGCACTTCCGCTACCAGAATCCATTTGAGCCTGCCATTCATAAACAGCTGCTGCATCAAATGGTGTTTGCCAAAATCCTTTGAATAATTCAACTGAAAATCCATTAGTTTATAGTCAGAATTGTTATTGTTCACACTGGCATACCCTTTTTGATCTATTGCCGCTGCTACTGTTGAAACAGCAGGAGTATAATTGCCCGATGTTCCATTGGTCTTTTGCCAACTGCCAAAAACTTCAGCAGACAACCCGCTAAAAATTTTATAATTCACCCGCATAGAACCCAATAGTCTGTTAGTTTCAGATTCACTGATGATTGTATTTGCAGCAGCCAATACATTAAGCGGTTGGAAAAGATTTGGATCTGTAAAATATGTTCCATCTGCTTTATAAACCGGATCTGTAGGTCTTGAGATATAGGCATTTGAAATTAGATTAGAAGTAAAAGCAGCTCTGCCAATCGAACCCGGACTTCCGTTGTTTTCAGAGTTTGTATTGTTCAGGGTCATTGTTATTGTTAGCTTGTTATCCAAAGCTTTCTGGGTGGCTTCTATCCTTCCAATGTAACGTTGATTATCAGAACGAATAACAATCCCGTTCTGAAGAACCATGCCCAAGCTTGCTCGGTAACTGAAATTATCACTTGCACCTCCTATTGTTACGGTATGATTTTGCGTTGTCCCATTTCTGGTCAAAAGTCCAAACCAGTCGGTATTGGCTCCAAAATTAGAAGAGGCCGGGATTGACCTCGCGGCTGCCTGCTGGGTCCATTCTTCTGCTGTGAGCATTTTCAGTTGCCTGGTAACAACGTCGACAGATGAATTCGCATTATACTCAATGGAAGTTCCTGCCCTGCTTTTTTTCATCGTCACAATTAATACTCCAGAAGCACCTCTTGAGCCATAAATTGCAGTTGCTGAAGCATCCTTTAGAATCTCAATACTTTGAATTTCAGTTGGAGGGATTTGATTCAGCAAACCAACGTCACCTTGTACTCCATCAATTACAACAAGCGGATTATTATTGCCCTGAATAGAAGTAATACCACGTATTTTAATATTCGGTGAACTTCCTGGCTCACTACCGGTTTGGGTGATGGTTACCCCAGCCGCTTTACCCGCAATTTGCTGAAGCGGACTAGTGAGGGCACCCTGATTGAAATCTTTACTTGAAACACTCGTGACAGCTCCAGTCACGTCAGACTTTTTAGCGGTACCATAGCCTATAACCACAACATCAGAAAGCGATTTTGCATCAGGCTTCAATTGAATTACAGCCTGTTTGCCAGGAACCAGAATGCGTTCTGTTACATCATAACCAACAAAACTTACCGCAACGGTTATTGCAGTTTGATTGATGCTGATCTGAAATTCTCCCTTTGAGTTGGTAATCGTAGTCTGGTTGGTGCCTTTAACCTGTAAAGTTGCTCCGGGCAACGCATCGTTATTTTCATCGACCACTCGCCCGTTAAATAAATTTTGCTGGGCAAAACCATCTGTTATAGCGAATAATAAAAGTAGGGCAAGGCCATACTTAAAAAAGTAGAAAAAGTAAGTTTTTCTCATAATGATTAGTTGGTTAATATTTGGTTATTGAGTACTCAAATGGAAATCGATGTACTACTAATCAAAGTAAGTGGAGTTTATTTCCAATCACAATAGAAGGAAAAGCAAATATTAAAAATAAGAAGAGAAAAAAAACCACAAAATATTGATTTACAGATACATGAATCCAATATAAATCTAGAAATATATGGATAACACAAGGTGATTTTATCATTTTTTAAGGAAATTTTGCTTGTGAAATAAGATAATTGCACAATTGCAAAACCGAAAACCTAATGGATAATAGCGGATATTGAAGTTTTATTACCTTTTCAAATTTCTTCTGAACAAAGTATTGATATCAGAATTAAATCTAAATGATTAATTGCATGGCAAAGGGAGGTAAAACCTAAAACGCCTAAAATTCAAATAAAATGGAGTTGCTACGAAGTTTCTAAAACCATGTCATTTTTTACGGTCCTGATACTCAATATGCGTTCTGCAAATTCTTCATTTGGCACAATAGAGCGGTTTTTAACTTTGGTTTTATACGTATAAATTGTATTTACTGAGTAATTCAGAATTTTAGCAATCATTTCGTTTTCATCTATTCCCAAACGAATTAGGGCAAATATCCTTAATTCGTTATTCAAAAGTTGTCCTGTACTCAACTGAGTTTTATGCTCTTCATCAAAAAGTGAATTGAACTCTGAAATAAAATCAGGAAACAGATTTAGGAAGACTTCATCAAAACTTGCAAAAAAACTTTCCCTTTCCTGACTGGTATTCAATCGCTGAAGGATGGTATTAAGTTCCTCGAATCTTTTGAGGTGGACAACTTTTTCAAGAGAGCGTTTAAGACGATCTAATTTTTCTATATAATCGGCACTAACGTTAAAGAAATGCCCGATATATTCCTCTTTGATCAAATTTGCTTCGTCAAGTTTCCTAACGGTACTAATCAAGGAATGGTTAGCGCTATCAAGAGATTTATTTGTTCTTAGTAATTTGTTGTTAACCTCATTTAAATCATGATTTTGATTGATAATGAGCTGATCCGCAATCCTTATCTTTTTAAGTTGTTTGAAAGTTTTTGTGCCGAAGTAAATGGTAAGAAGTGTTAGCAAGGTAATAATTGAAGCGTAGATTATCAGCGAGCGTTTCTGTTTCTCTATACCATTGATTTTGTCGCGTTCAATAATAGGTAGAATATTACTTATTTCAACTTTTCTTTGCTTTGCTCCATAGAAATCATTATCCTCAATAGCACTATGAATGTAGGCAAATGCCGCCCTGGTTTCTCCCTGAGAATAAAGGTATTTAGATAGATTTACAAGAGCCAAAGACTCTTTTATGGAATGGACGTTATCCAGGATAGACGATTTTATAAGATAAGCCAATCCTTTATCTGGCTGATTAACACTAAAATAAAGGTAACTCAGGCAGCTGAAATTTATGGCACTATCCTGATAAGAGGTTTTAAGCTTTATAAGTTTCTCATATGGCACTAATGCCGCCTTATAGTTTTTACTTCTTAGAAGTTTTAATCCCATTCCACTCAAATATTGATAAGAGTTTGGTGAATAATTGTTGATAATTGTATCACAATACTTAAGTCCTTCTCTGGTATATAATTTACTATAATCATCAATTTTATTATAATCAGAAAGATCGAAATTACTTCTGGCCATGAGAAAATAATATCGAAACTTTTCTTCTGAAGTGAGTTTTTCGGATTTTACTGTGGTCAGGGTATCCAATCCTTCTTTAAACATACCAGATGAAATCAGAACAAAGCCCAAATTAACTCTAGATTGATTTATCTTGTTATCATCCCCAATCAAGTTTGCATACTGGTTAGCCTTTTTAGCGTAAACAAATGCTGAATCGTGAATAAATGATTTATAAGCTTTGAAGAGCTCAACGCAGGCCTGATATCGAGAATCATAATCTGATTGACTGAAGGAAAACTTTTTTTTTAGTTTTAAAATGGTATTCTGCTTTTCGCTATCGAAAATCACCTTATTGGCAATTGCATCACTGAGTTCGCGTTTTAAACTATCAATATTATCGTTAGCAAATACCCTACTAACAAACCCAATAGCAATTATGAAAAAGATGGTGAAACCAATTCTGGTGCCATAAAATTCTCTATTGATGTTTTTTTGCAATTTGCTAACCATAGGAAATGAGATGTGAGTTAACTTAAAGCGTTCTTTCCCTTAGGCATCGGCTTAAAGTATATTTGGTTAACCAAATATAACATTATCACAATTACTATCCGCATCTAAAAAGTGCTATTCTAGATTTTATTAGTAACAAATTAACTATAATAAACCTAACAAAACCTAAATGCAACTCAACAGACAATTAGGGTTGTTTTGGAAGGTAATAGCAACATTTTCTATTTCCGATTAGAAGAATTATCAATGAAAAAGGTTAAAAAACATAATATTATTTTAATTGCATCACGGAATCAAAGCACCAAAAACAAAATCAAATTATTTACCCAATTTTACCTGCTTGCTCAAAACAAATAATAATTAGAATGCGGCAAAAAACAAGAAATCTATAGCGGATATACATTGCTCAGAAAATACCCGAAGAAAAAAGATATTTTTAAATGCGATAATAAATAATTTCAACCAAAATACTCACAACCTCTTAATTTTCAACATAAGTTATTTTAACGCAAATTTTAGTTAATTTTCAATCACATCTAATTACAATTTCAAATAATGGAACAATCATCTACCTACCAATCATCCTCCAAAAAGAAATTCATTTTTATAGGCTTACTTGTAGTCTCAATCGCAGCAATTCTTTTCATTTATTTCAGGCATAAAAAGAAATCAAATGAAGATAACCAGGCTTATGCAAAATACATTGAAGCTTACACTTCAGGAACCATTTCAAAAAAGAGTTTCATCCGCCTTCATTTGGCTAATGCAGCTACCGGGATGCAAGATTTGGGTAAAGCTGATTCTCGCGATTTATTCGATTTTTCTCCATCCATTTCAGGAAAAACATATTGGATAGACCCACAAACGGTGGAGTTCAGACCAGATGAAAATCTGAAGCCCGGCAAAGAATATGAAGCAACTTTTAAATTATCAGAAGTTTCGGAAACAGAAAAAGGCTTGGAAGATTTCGATTTCGAGTTTAAAGTAATCACACCTGGTGTAATGCTTTCGCAAAATGGCTTAGTTTCTCAAAATAATACTTCATTAGATTACATGAAGTTAACCGGCGAAGTAGCCACGGCTGATGCCGAAGAAACTTCTAAAATAGAAAAGGTAATTGAGTTGGATTTTGATCAGAAATTAAAGGTAAAATGGCAACACGATCCTGCAAAAAACATCTCTAAATTTACTATCGATAGTATTAAAAAGAAATCTGCAGACCAAACTTTAAAACTAAACTGGGATGGTGATCCAATTGATGCTGATCAAAAAGGTGAAGAAGAAATCCGTATTCCGGCGTTAAATAAATTTGAAATTTTGGATATGAAAGCCATTCAAGGTGAAGAAGATTATGCTTTAGTGCAGTTTTCTGAGCCTATTGGTGTTGGTCAAGATTTAACGGGAATGATTTCATTAGGCAATTTAAGCGATTTAAGATTTACCATTGATGCAAGTCAGGTTAAAGTTTATGCTGCTGAAGAATTGAAAGGTAATTACACGCTGAATGTAAATAATGGTGTAGAAAATATTAATGGAAAAACCTTAACTGGTGGAAAAACAGCCAACTTGGTTTTTGAAGATAAATTACCATCTGTTACCATTGCCGGTGCAGGAACAATTTTACCAAATTCGGGTAAATTGGTTTTACCTTTCGAGGCAACAAATCTAAAAGCTGTCGATGTTACAGTAATAAAAATCTACGAAAATAACATTCCTCAATTCTTCCAAACCAATAGTTATAAAGATGGAAACGAGCTACGTCGTGTAGCAAAACCAATCTTGCAAAAAACTATTCGTTTAGATGAAGACAAATCTTTAAATCTGCATAAAAAGAATCGTTTTACACTCGATTTAGATAAAATGATTCGCACCGAACCAGGCGCTATGTATCGTGTTACCATTGCTTTCAGACAAGAATATAATGCATACAATTGCAAAGCAAATGATGAAAAAGCTGGGGATGACAATGATGAAAATGGATATTATGGTGAGGATGAAAGTTATGGCGAAAAGATTGATGAAGACGATGATTTCTGGCAACGCTACAATAATTATTACCCAAATAATTACCGTTGGAATGATAAGGATAATCCTTGCACGCCATCGTTTTACACTAACCAACGTTGGGCAAGTCGTAATTTAATTGCATCAAACATTGGCTTGGTTGCAAAACGTGGAAACGACAACAGTATGCTCATCGTAGCAACTGATTTACTAACTGCGAAACCACTAAGCGGGGTAAGTTTAGAGTTGTTAGATTATCAGCGACAAACCATTTTCACGACGAAAACTGATGGAGATGGTTTCGCCAGATTCGATTTAAAACGTCAACCATTTTTGTTAATTGCTAAAAGTGGCTCAGAACGTGGTTATTTAAAATTAGATGATGGAAGTTCGTTGCCCTTGAGCAGATTTGATGTTGGTGGAGATGTAGTTCAAAGTGGTTTAAAAGGCTTTATTTATGGTGAACGCGGCGTTTGGCGACCAGGAGACAGTTTATTTATTTCTTTCGTTTTAGAAGATAAATTGAAGAAACTACCGACAAATTATCCAGTTACAATGGAGTTTTATAATCCGAAAGGACAATTATATAAACGTTTAATTAATGGAAAGCCTGTAAACGGTTTCTACACTTTTAAAACGGCAACAGAGAGCACAGCGCCTACCGGAAACTGGATGGTGAAAGTTAAAGCAGGTGGCGCTACTTTCACTAAAACTTTAAAAATAGAAACGGTTATGCCGAATCGCTTGAAAATTGATTTCAACGTTGGGAATAAACCATATTTAACGGCTGGTACTGGTGCCGCTACCCTGTCTGCTAAATGGCTTTTTGGTTCGCCAGCACAAAATTTAAAAGCCAAGGTTGATGTAAACCTAAATACCACAGAAACCAAGTTTAAAGGTTTCGATGGTTATAGTTTTGATAATCCTACGGTTAATTTCGAATCGCAGGTAAAAACCATTTTTGAGGGAAGTTTAAATGCAGCTGGAACAGCACAGATTAATACAAATCTGAACGAAAACAATACGGCTCCTGGTGTTTTAAGAGCAAACTTTACCACAAAAGTTTTCGAACCGGGCGGTAATTTCAGTATAGATAACTTTAGCATTCCCTACCATGTTTATAGTAGTTATTTAGGTGTTCGACCAGAAAAAGGTGATAAATTAAGCGGTATGTTGGTTACCGGCAAAGACCACAAAATTGAGATTGTTAATGTAAATACCGATGGTAAATTACTTTCTGGTAATAAAACCGTTCAGGTTGAATTATACAAAACACAATGGCGTTGGTGGTGGGAACAAGACAATCAATATACTTATGCAAATTTCACCCAAAACCAATATAACAAACTTGTAGAAACCCATCAGGTTAATTTATCAAACGGTAAAGGAAGTTGGAATTTACGCATTGATGAACCAGAATGGGGTCGTTATTTGATTTTGGTTCGCGATTTAAACGGCCGTCATGTAACCGGAAAATCTGTTTATATAGATTGGCCAGGTTGGGCACAGCGAGAGCAAGGTTCCAATCCAACGGAGGCATCGATGTTGTCTTTTACTGCCAATAAAGAAAAATTTACCGTTGGCGAGGATATTACTTTAACCATTCCAACAGCTAAAAACGGTAGAGCTTTAGTTTCAATTGAAAATGGTAGTCGCGTTTTAAAAACTTTCTGGATTGATACAGAGGCTGGTCAAACGCAATATAAATTTAAGGCTGAGAAAGAAATGGCACCAAATGTTTTCGCTAACATTACACTATTGCAGCCTCATGCACAAACAATTAACGATTTGCCAATCAGAATGTATGGTGCAATTCCAATTTCTGTAGAAGACCCGCAAACAATTTTAAGACCAACTATAAAAATGTTGGATAAAATTAAACCTGAAACGGAAAACACCATCACAGTTGGTGAGCAAAACGGTAAAGCCATGACTTATACAATTGCTCTGGTTGATGAGGGGTTATTGGATTTAACCCGTTTCAAAACACCAGATCCACATGGCGCATTTTATGCACGTGAAGGATTAGGCGTTAAAACCTGGGATTTATTTGATTACGTTTTAGGCGCCTGGGGCGGAAATTTAGAACGCATTTTAAGCATAGGTGGTGATGGTAGCATCAATAAAAACTTAAATCCTGCAAAGGCAAACCGATTCAAAGCAGTGGTTAAATTTATGGGGCCATTTACCATTGGTAAAGGTGAAAGCAAAACCCATAAATTTAAATTGCCACAATACATAGGTGCAGTTAGGGCAATGGTTGTTGCAGGTCAGGATGCAGCCTATGGTTTTGCCGAAAAATCGGTTCAGGTTAAAAAGCCGTTAATGGTTTTGGCAACCTTGCCTCGTGTAATTGGTCCTGGTGAAACTTTTACTTTACCAGTTACGGTTTTTGCAACAGAAAGTAATTTGAAAAATGTTTCTGTTCAACTTCAGGCTAATAATTTGATTATTCAGGGTACGAATAAGCAACAACTTTACTATAAGCAAACTGGCGAACAAATGGCGTATTTCGAAGTGAAAGCGCCAAATACAGTTGGTATAGCAAAAGTAAAAGTGATTGCTCAGAGTGGTGGAGAAAGAACCGATTACGATGTAGAGATGGATATTCGAAATCCAAATCCATACGTTACTAATGTGGTTTCTGCAACAGTTCAGCCTGGACAAAAATGGGCCATAAATTATGCACCTATTGGGATGGGTGGAACAAATTCCGGAACATTAGAGGTTTCTTCTATCCCTGCAATTAACCTTAAAAAGCGCTTAAGCTACTTGATTCAATATCCTCATGGATGTATTGAGCAAACAACTTCAGGAATTTTCCCTCAATTATATTTAGATAGATTGAGTCCGTTGAATGAGCAACAAAAAGCAATGACAGAGAAAAACATCAAAGCTGGAATAACGAGAATTAAGGGCTTCCAAACTACAGATGGCGGTTTATCATATTGGCCTGGAGAGGGAAGCTCTGATGAATGGGGAAGTAATTATGGCGGTCACTTTTTAGTAGAGGCGCAAAATGCGGGCTACACCTTACCTGTTGGTTTGTTAGACGAATTATTGCGTTATCAGAAAACTAAAGCGGCCAATTGGGCACCCAACAGCAACAATTTCTATGGTGGCGATTTATCTCAGGCTTATCGTTTATACATGCTTGCTTTAGCTAAGAAACCAGAAATGGCGGCAATGAACAGATTAAAGGCTTTCGAATATTTATCGGTTTCTGCGAAATGGCGTTTAGCAGCTGCATATAAATTAGCTGGGCAAAATGAAGTTGCTCAAAACATGATCCGCGGTTTAGATACATCGATTCAACCTTACAAACAATTAGGAGGAACTTATGGCTCAGATGTTCGGGATCAAGCAATGATTTTAGAAACTTTGACCTTACTCGGTCAGAAAGCTAAAGCAGCAAGTTTATTGCAACCGTTAGCAGCTAAATTAGGTGAAAATACCTGGTATAGTACGCAGACAACTGCTTATAGCTTACTGGCAATTGCGAAATTCTGTGGTTCTAATCAATCATCAAATAAATTGCAATATCAATATGTGTTAGATGGAAAAACTGCGCCAGTAAACTCTGGTCAGTACATTAGTAGTACAGCCGTAAACTTTAAAGGCAACACTGCATCTGTAACCAATAAAGGAAACAATGTGTTATTTGTTCGTTTAGTTTTGGAGGGACAACCAGTTGCTGGTCAGAATAATTTCTTGCCTAACCGACCAGATGTTTTAGATATGAATGTTGTTTATAAACGTTTAAACGGAACTTCTTTAGACCCAACAACATTAAAACAAGGAACCGATTTCTATGCAGAAGTGACTATAAAAAATCCGGGCAGAATGGGTTATTACGAACAAATGGCGCTAACTCAAATTTTCCCATCAGGTTGGGAAATTATCAACACCAGAGTAAATGATAATCAGAGCATTTTAGCGTCCTCTCCTTTCACTTACCAGGATATTAGAGACGACAGGGTTTTCACTTATTTCAATATTCGCGAAAATGAGAGTTTAGTTTACAAGGTATTGCTAAATGCATCTTATTTAGGGAAATATTATTTATCAGCTGTTCAATGCGAGGCAATGTATAATAATGATATTTCTGCCACGCAGGATGGAAAGTGGGTTCAGGTGGTGAAGTAGGATATGAATAAAATGGCTATAATGGTTCGTGGAGACACGAACCATTGTGTAGAGAATAATTAGTTTTGTTAGTATGTTCCGTCATGCTGAATTTATTTCAGTATCATAATATAATTTAAGAACCTTGATTCAAATGAATCGGAACAAGGTGAAGAATGGAGAAAAAATAAAATAGATGCTTTGTAATCTCGCAATGATGTTTATGGCAGTCTTTGCGAGTTACGAAACAATCTTAATACTAAATATACTCTTCCGCCATGGTTCGTGGAGACACGAACCATGGCACTTTAAATTACCTAAAATAAGAAGATTCAATAGTATCAAAATCATTAATATCAGCCAAAGCATTTTACGTTACACCTAAAAAAACATTAATATTGCTTGAAGCGAAACGCCACAGCTACGAAAGAGAAACTTTTAAATGGTTAATGAAGATACTAACCATGGCGCTTTGTTTAACTAGAAAGCCTCGGTTCGTGTCTCCAAGAACCGAAAAATAACTAAATCTCCAATGAACAAAACACCAAAAGCATTCCTCATTTCCGAAATCATTTCTATCGTATTGCTTGTGGTGTTTTTATTTTTGCTCCCTGCTAAACTTTTCAAAACACCAACATCATTTGTTATTGAAGCCAGCAATGGAAACTTACTTAGCGCTGCTATTGCTAGCGATGGCCAGTGGCGTTTTCCCGTTGCAGATTCGGTTCCGGTGAAATTTAAAGATTGCATTATCGCTTTTGAAGATAAACGATTCTATAACCATTTTGGAGTAGATTTCTTAGCCATGAGCAGAGCAATTAAACAAAACTTCAAGGCTAAAAGCGTAGTTAGCGGTGGAAGCACATTAACAATGCAGGTTATCCGATTATCAAGAAAAGAAGATAGAACTATCTGGCAAAAAATTTATGAAATTATTCTGGCTTTTAGGTTAGAACTGAAATATTCAAAAGAAGAAATTATTGGTTTATATGCGGCAAATGCGCCTTTCGGAAGTAATGTTGTGGGTTTAGAGGCCGCAAGTTGGCGCTATTATGGTCGTGATGCTAAAACACTTTCATGGGGAGAAATGGCAACTTTAGCCGTTCTGCCAAATAGCCCGTCGCTAGTTCATCCAGGAAAAAATTCGACTAGATTAATTAAAAAAAGAAACGATTTGCTGGATAAATTGGCGAAACTAAAATATATCGATCAAAGTACGGCTAATCTTGCTAAACTCGAACCTGTTCCGGGTAAACCTCTACCCTTACCTCAAAATGCACCCCATTTATTAAATCGCTTTAAGGTAGAGAGGAAGTCTTTAGAAATCAATTCTACCAGAATTACATCAACATTGAATGAAGATATTCAACTTAAAGTAAACTCTATATTAAAACGATACAATAATCGATATAGAGCAAATGATATTAATAACATTTCTGCTTTGGTTTTAGATGCCAGAAATGGAAATGTGGTGAGTTACGTAGGTAATATTTATCAACTAGAAAATGCAGATTTGCAGAGCCATGTTGATATGATAAAAGCACCTCGTAGTCCGGGAAGTACCTTAAAACCTCTGCTTTACGCCAGTATGTTGAATGATGGCTTTATTTTGCCGCATACATTAGTGCCCGATGTACCAACACAAATTGCTGGTTACTCTCCTCAAAATTACGATTTAGGTTACGATGGTGCAATTGCGGCAGATAAGGCTTTAAGTCGTTCGCTTAATATACCTGCTGTTAAAATGTTGCAACAATATAAGTACGAACGCTTTTACGATAAACTTAAAAAACTTGGAATAGGAACGTTAAACCAACCAGCCGACCATTATGGTTTATCATTGATTTTAGGAGGAAGTGAAGTAACGATGTGGGATTTAGCGAATACTTATATGGGCATGGTTAGAACGTTAAATCATTTCAATACTTACAAAGGCTTATACAACCCTAAAGATTACCAGCAAGCTACTTATTACAATGGAAATAAAAAGAATGAAAAAGATTATCAGCGTAATTCATTTTTAGACCATGGCGCTATTTGGGCAACATTTAGTGCAATGGAAGAAGTAATGCGACCAGGCGATGAGGGTTTATGGGAACAGTTTTCTTCCTCGCAAAGGGTGGCATGGAAAACCGGAACTAGCTTTGGCTTCCGCGATGCGTGGGCGGTTGGTTTAACACCAAATTATGTAGTTTGTGTTTGGGTTGGTAATGCCGATGGTGAAGGCAGGCCGGGTTTGGTAGGTATTGAGGCTGCTGCTCCTGTTTTATTTGATATTTTTAGATTATTACCTAATGGAAAATGGTTCGAAACACCAAAAACTAAACTTAAAAAGATTAAAATCTGCAAACAAAGTGGCTATAAAGCAAGCGAATCTTGTCTGGATATTGTAGATGAATTAGTACCGATAGCTGGCGAAAAAACGGTAGTTTGTCCTTTTCATAAAATTATTCATTTGGATAAAACGGGAACATATCGCGTTACCGACCAATGCGAAAGTGTTACCAATATGCAGCATAAAAGTTGGTTCATTTTACCGCCAGCGATGGAATATTATTATAAAATTAAGAACAGCGATTACAAAACCTTACCTCCCTTTATGGCTGGTTGCGATGTTTCTGGTGGAAATAATGTAATGGAATTGATTTATCCTAAAAATGGTGCGACAGTTTACATTCCTTTAGAGTTGGATGGAACACGAGGAAAAATTGTTTTAAATGCAGCGCACAGAAATCAGCGCTCAAAAATTTACTGGCATATTGATAATGAATATGTTGCTACAACTACCAATTACCACCAATTAGCGATTAGTCCGCCGCCAGGAAAACATACTTTAACGCTTGTCGACGAAAATGGAGAAAGATTAGTGCAGACTTTTACGGTGCTGGATAAGGAGAAGAAAGAAAGATAAAAGCAAAAAGGTTAAAGCTGAAAGCTTGCATTCAGAATATGAATACCTTGGTTGAGATTGCCAGCAATAATTAGTAAACCATCCGTTTCATTGCCGTTGACTTCAGTCAACGGTTTACAAAGGCATAATAAATATTCTTTCTTGCAATTTCTTTTTTTCTAAACCAGATTTAATTGGAAAAGATTGGAATGTTAGCAGGACTAAACTAACCTTAAAAGCACTAAATTTTGCTTTTCAAAAAAGCTAAATCTCTGTTTTCTTCACAACCAATTCTCTAACCACCGTACCGTAAACGATTAGATACTGTGCAAGCATATAGGTAGCCATTATTAAAACACCTGCTTGAGGGATTGGTTGAGCGAACTTGTTAACCGCTAAAGCACTATCAGATAACAGGAAAAACAAGGCGCCATAAAGAATTAGTTTATAGCTAAAAATATTCACTTTTCCATATCTGTTAACGGCCATAATTGCCATGAAAGTTATGATGATGGCATACATTAAAACCGGAAATTGCATGGCGCCTAAACTTGGTTGCAGGTAGAAAAACAGACCTGAACAAAAGATAGCAAATACACCAATTGCCCATAAAAGAAATGGATTTTTATAATTTGGATTCGATTTGTGATCGAGTGTAAATGCTCTGATGTAAAAGATATGGCAAAGCAAAAAGGCAATTAAACCGAAAATAAAAAAGTTAGGTCGGCCAGATTGAAGCATCAACAAAATATCCCCAATTAATCCGAAAACTAAACCTGTAAATATTCGCTTATGGAACCTGCCTTTAAGGTTTGTACTACTATAAAGCCAAATTAAAAGTGTGATAACAATTAAAGGTTTCGAAAAATTACGAAGTGAAATATTGCCTGATGTTTCTGCGTATAACTGAATAATATAAACAAGCGCAAAAATTATGGCAAAAATTTTAGTTTTCATCGATACTGGGATTTACTTTTTGAAGATTGAAAAACCAAATTACGGATATTAGCTGAATTGTAATAAAGATTACCAGATAACCGATTGGAAATTTTAAAATCAAAACAAGTAAAATACTCAAAGCCAGTCTAAAATATTCGAAATTAATTTGCCACTTTTTCTGCTCCAATAAACCGCCACAGGTAACTAGTGTTAGCATCGTGAAAATTGTGCCTAGTATTAAAGAAACGGTTTCCATTTTACTGTAAGAAAACAGTATCGCAGAACCTGCCGCTAAAGCAACAATGAATTGTAACAAAACATAGCCTGTAAGTTTCGATTGATAATCGGGGTTGTACTTTCTGTATTTATCAACATCTATTTCTGGCGCCTGCTGAAAACCACCCAAATGAGCGGGAAACCATCCTGGAGGTTTTAAAAACACTTTTAGTTTGTCGCTGAATTTGGGAGATTGCCTTACCGTTTTTACTAAATCATCCCAATAATGCAAGTTTGCCCAAACAGGGTTCCAGCTTGCTAAGGGTTTCGTAATACCAAAATAAACCTCTTCTTCCTCCTTTTGAAAAGTTCCAAAAAGTCTATCCCAAATAATTAAGGTACCTGCATGGTTTTTATCTATATATTTTGGATTAGAACCATGATGAACACGGTGATGTGATGGCGTATTCAATACATACTCTAAAAAACCCATAGATTTTATTGCCCGGGTATGAATCCAGAATTGATACAAAGTGTTAAATGAACTTAACGTTAAAAACATAATCGGATCGAAACCGATTAGGGCTAATGGCAGATAAAAAACCCAGCTAAACCAACCTTGAAACCAGCTTTGCCGCAATGCAACCGTTAAATTATATTCTTCAGATTGATGATGAACAATGTGTGCAGCCCAAAGGGCATTTACCTGATGACTCATCCGGTGAAACCAGTAATAAAAAAAATCTACACCAATAAATAAAATAATCCAAACCCAAATGGTTTTTGGCATTTCGAAAATACGCCAATGTTCAAAAATATATTTATAGCCAAAAAACAACGCCGTTTTCATGAAAATTCCGGTAAGCTGCTGCCCTATTCCCTGACTTAAATTTGATATGCTATCATTTAAACGGTAATAGTTTAATTTTTTATAAAAATTATAAGCTAGCTCTACCCCAATTAGGATAAAAAATATGGGAACGGATAACGCAATATAATCTACTTTCATAGGGACAAGAAAATATATTTGATTAGAATAAGTTAGTACAATTTAAGAAATATCTGCTTAAGCTAAAACATTATCTCAATAACATTGTATTAGGTGTAATATAATCGTAAATAAACATTTTTGCCTTGAAAAGAGTACTTGTTGTAGATGATGATCCGGATATTTTAGAAGTTTTTCAGCTCGCTTTGGAATCTGAAAATTATAATGTTTACCCTCTGTTATCACCTAGATATATTTTTAAAACAATTAAAGAATTTAATCCCGACCTGATTATTTTAGACATAATGCTAAACGGGATGGATGGCAGGGAAGTTTTTAAACAATTAAAATCGAGTCCGGAAACAGATAAAATTCCTGTGATAATGGCTTCGGCCAGATACAAAGAAAGCTATGTTTCTTCGCAAAAGTATCATCCTGATGATTACTTAGAAAAACCATTTAATATGGCTGTAATGATTCAGAAAGTAAACAGATTAACTGAAAATTAGAAAAATAAATATGAAACTAAAATTACTAACCCCGATTGCCTTTTTACTTCTAGCACTATCTGTAAATGTTAAAGCGCAAACTGGCAGACCAGATAAATTGTACACTATGAGTGGAGTAGGTTTCTCGCTACCAGTTGGAGAAACAGCAGATTACTTAAAACCAAAATTTTCAACTTCTTTAGGCTTAAACCTTGGTTTAGGAGATGGTGGATTATTTTTATACCCAAAAGTAAGTTTGCATGCTTTTGAGTTTAACCAAATTACCCCGGATGCTGGCTATACTTACAATATAGAAAAAGGAAGGGCAACAACTTATTTATTAAATGTTGCCTTAGGTTACAGAAAAATTGTAGATAAATGGGCTTTTTATGGTTTTGCTGGTGCTGGCGGTGGTTTCATTTTAACACCACAAGCCGGTGTAAATGCACAAACTTTGCAAGTAACTATGGATAATAAAACTAACGGCATGGGTATAATTGAAGCTGGCGGAGGAATAGAATATAGTTTAGGTGGGGCAAATTTATTTGCAGAAGTTAGCTATATGTATGGGTTTTCAAAAATACAAAACAGAGCATTTAATACAGTACCTATTAGTATTGGCATCAAACCAAATTTAAGTAAATTATTAAGTAAACTTTAGATTAAATATTCTATACAGAAGATAAAGCGATAGCGTTTAATACGTTGTCGCTTTTTTTGTTTTAAAAATAATGAAAACACTTTCATTACTAATTATTTTAGTATAAATTTGTATTCAAATCATTTTGATGTTATACGCAATTGTAGATATAGAAACCACAGGTGGCCATGCTTCGGCAAATGGCATAACAGAAGTTGCCATAAACATTCATGATGGTAACCAAATTGTGGAGCGTTACACAACCTTAATTAATCCTAAACGCGATGTTCCTTTTCACATAACTGCATTAACTGGAATTGATGATGAGATGCTGGTTAACGCACCTTTTTTTGAAGATGTAGCACTTCAAATTCATCAGCTATTATATGGAAAAGTGTTTGTTGCTCATAACGTTAACTTCGATTATTCCTTTTTAAAACATCATTTATCTTTAGCTGGATATGATTTGCAATGCTCTAAACTTTGTACCGTTCGCCTAAGTAGAAAGGTATTTCCTGGCAAGGTTTCATACAGTTTAGGAAAGTTATGCAATGCATTACAAATTCCAATTAGTAACCGACACAGAGCCGCTGGCGATGCTGATGCGACAAGCATTCTTTTTAACCTATTACTAGAAAATGATACGGAAGGTGTGATTGCAGAAATGCTAAAAAAAACATCAAAAGAACAAGTTTTACCACCAAACCTGGACAAAGCTGCGATTATGAAATTGCCAAATCAACCGGGCGTTTATTATTTCAAGGATAACAAAGGAAAAATCGTTTACGTTGGTAAAGCAAAAGATTTAAAGAAAAGAGTTACCAGCCATTTTACGGGCAACAAACCAAACAGGCGGCGCCAGGATTTTTTAAGAACAATACACAATGTGGATTACGTTACCTGCGGAACAGAATTAATGGCTTTAATTTTAGAAGCAAATGAAATTAAACGCCTTTGGCCTGAAAATAACAGGGCTATGAAGCGCTACGAACACAAATACGACTTATATATTTTCGAAGATCAAAATGGTTATTTACGATTAGCAATTGATAAGCATAAAAAGAACAATAAAGCATTGCAAAGTTTTAATAACCTTTTAGAGGGATATAATTTTTTAAATATGCTTGTAGAAAAGTATCAGCTTTGTGCCAAACTTTGTTATTTGCAAAAAACAGCAACGAAATGTACCGCCCATGAAAATGGTCAGTGTTTTGGTGCTTGCAGCGGAATAGAAACTGTTGCTGTTTACAATAAACGATTAAATGCTGCAATTGAGGATATTCAGAACTTACAACCAAGTTTTGCCTTGGTTGATGAAGGCAGAAAAGAGGAGGAAATGAGTTGCTTGGTTGTAGAAAAAGGAATATTTTATGGGATGGGTTATTTTACCGATAAAAATTATTTAAATAATGGTTTTAGTTTAGTAAAAGAAAGCCTTTCCACTTATCAATCTAATAGCTATATTCTTAATTTAATTCTAAATTATGCAGAACAGCATCCTCACAAATTATACAAATTGTAATTTCTAATTAATCTTTGTGCATATCTATTTTCAAAAGGAAGGAAATTAGGTGTAAATTTGGAAATTCAAATCTTCAATAGCAATACTATTGAACCATTAAAATAAATTTATGAATATATTTAGTACAGAAGCTTTTAGAGAACTTGCACTTTCTTTTGATGAAGTAACTGAAGCACCAAACCTTGATAAAAACACGTTCAAAGTAGATGATAAAATCTTTGTAACTATTGATAATAAAAATGCAAAGGCGATTTTTAAATTATCAGTGGCCGACCAAAATCTATATTCTGATTTCGACCCATCTGCGATTTACCCTGCTCCTGCCGGTTGGGGCAAACAAGGTTGGACAATTTTTGAGATTAACTTTATCGAGGCCGAAAAACTTAAAGAAGCTTTAACAAAATCTTATTGTACCGTTGCTCCAGAAAAATTGGCTAAAAAGCACAGCAATTAAAATCTTTTTGTCTCAAATACACCTTTAAGTTTTCTCTTTTCAGTACATCATCCCACGTATTGATGCCTATCTTTATGCACAACAAAATATAAATGTTATGACGAAATCGCTTTGGATAAATCTTCCGGTTAAAAATGTAAACAAATCAAAAGAATTCTTTACTAAAATTGGTTTTACACCAAACGACAGGTATGGCGTTAGAGAAGATTCAGCTTCTTTTATGGTTGGAGAAAGTAATCTGATTATTATGCTTTTCGAAAAATCACTTTACGAATCTTTTGCTGGCTCAGAATTATCAAAGAACATTTCTGGAACTGAAGTCTTATTTTCATTTGATGCAGAAAGCACTGAAGAGGTTGACGAACTGGCAAAAAAAGTTTTAGATGCAGGTGGCAAACTTTACGGTAAGCCAGGGTACAAAGATGGATGGATGTATGGTTGCGGGTTTATTGATTTAGATGGACAAAGATGGAACATACTTTATATGGATATGGCTAAAATGCCATTGGGTTAATCTACCTCATATTTTTTAAAACAAAGCAGCTTCGATATTTGCTTATTTTATTAATGAATATTAGAAAATAAAAAGAAATATCATGGAAAAGAAACCCTTAATCGTAGAAAGCATATACAGTGTACCTATTGAAAAAGTATGGAATGCTTTAACAAATAACAATGAACTTAAAAAGTGGTATTTCCAATTACAAGATTTCAAACCTAAAGTTGGTTTTAAATTTGATTTTTTAGGTGGCCCAGATGAAGGTCCGCAGTTTTTGCATCAGTGCGAAATTACGCAACTGGAAGCAGGAAAGAAGCTTGCTTATACCTGGAAATATGATAATTATCCTGGCAATTCTGAAATTACCTGGGAGTTATTTGAAGCTGGAGATAAAACCAGATTAACATTAACACACACAGGTTTAGATAGCTTTGCTGAAAACGGAAAGGATTTTGCTAAAGATAGCTTTAAAGCTGGTTGGAGCTATTTTTTAAATGATGCATTAAAAAAACACCTCGAACCTGAAGAATAGAAATAAAAAAGTCATAGCTAGAAAATATGACTTTTTTAAATTTCAATTAATTTAAATCTCTTCTAGGGCCGATTTTATCGCTTCGTAAACATAGTCGAGGTCTTCGTTACTGACTATATAAGGTGGCAAAATGTAAATGATATTTCCAAGCGGTCTCAAAATTATACCCTTATCTAAAAAGTAGGCGTAGAGTAAATTACGAAGATTACTTAAATAAGAAGTTCCCACGCCAGTTTCCCACTCAATTGCAATAATAGTTCCCGTCTGACGAACTGCTTTAACTTTAGGATGCGATTTTATCTCCTCTAAAAAAATAGAATGCTTAGCCTCTACTCTTTTAATATTTGCTAGCGTGTCTTTCTCTAATAAAATATCCATACTAGCTAGCGATGCTACACAAGCAATCGGATTTGCCGTAAATGAGTGTCCGTGATATAAGGTTTTCAATTTGTCATCACTTAAAAAAGCATCAAAAATTTTATTGGTACAAGTTGTAACACCTAAGGGCATTGTTCCTCCTGTTAAACCTTTGCTTAAACAATAAATATCTGGCTTATTGTTTAGTTTTTCGCAAGCAAAATAGGTACCTGTTCGGCCAAAACCAGTCATCACTTCATCGGCAATTGTTAAAATATTGGCTGTTTTGCATGTCGATAATAGTTCGTCAAGATGCTTGGCCTCATACATTAGCATACCACCAGAACCCAAAATAAGCGGTTCGAAGATAAAGCAAGCAACTTCAGATTCAAGATTTTCAATTTTAGATTTTATAATCTCAATATTATCATCATTTGGTAAATCGATAAATTCTACATCGAACAAAAGACTATTAAAAGCATCTGTAAAAATACTTCGACCACTAACCGACATTGCACCAAAAGTATCGCCATGATAGGCATCTTTAAAAGCTAAAATTTTGGTTTTCGGTTGCCCTTTATTATTCCAATATTGGAGGCACATTTTTAACGCAACTTCAACCGCTGTAGAACCATTATCGGTATAAAAAACCTTATCATGATTACCTGGTAGAATTTCTAATAATCTTTCGGCAAGTAAAACTGCGGGTTCGTGTGTAAATCCGGCAAAAATAACGTGCTCTAAAACAGTTAGTTGCTCAGCTACTTTTTTGGCAATGTATGGATGAGCATGACCATGAATATTTACCCACCATGATGAAACAGCATCTATATATTTTTTGCCATTTTCATCATAAACATATACACCTTCTCCCCTAACAATTGGAATATGCGGCAAGGCATTTTTCATTTGTGTATAAGGATGCCAGATAACTTTTTTATCTCTCTCTGCTAAGGTCATATTCTACAAAAACTTCTTCTAAAGGTTCTATTTTACTTTTTCTGATTAACCAAACCAAATATAAAATTAATACGAATGTACAAATCACCGACCCCTCAATTCCAAAACTTCCACCAGAAAAAGTTACATCACCAATTGGCCTGGTCACCATTAATCCTGGTGTGTTAATACCGCTTACTTTAAAGCCTAACAATGTTCCTTGGCAAAAATTCCAGCCAAAATGTATGCCGACACTCCACCAGATATTTCTTTTTTGTAATGTAACTAAGGCAAACAAAATGCCGCATAGTGTGATATTTATCATTGAAAAAACTGAAAAACTTGGGTTTGAGAAGTGAATTAACCCAAAAAGTAATCCGTTAATAAATATTGAAAACCAGAGTTTATACCTTTCGGCAAAAACAACTAAAGGAAAGGTTCTGAAAACCAATTCTTCAGAAATCCCGACAAAAATAAAAAAGACTAAATAGGCGAAAATAGAGTCCAGTTCAATTTTAGTTGGAAGAAAAACAACGTTTCCGTTAATATACATTAGTGCCGTACAAGCCAAAATTAAGGCTAAACCTATAGCTGTTCCTTTTAAAAACGCAGGTAATACATTTGTTTTAACTACGAATACACTTTCAAAATTGCGAGTTGGATAAGTTTGAAAAATCATAAGCAATGCGCCGATTGCCATTAAAGCAAATGATATTTCACCAAAAAAGAAACCTGATAAACTTTCTGTTGGGAATTTAAAAATATTTAATTGTGTTAAAAGTCCAACTGGTATTGCCCACAAAAACATGTAAAAGATGAAGACTAGAACTCTTAATATTGGTTTAAGGAGATAGATAAATTTATGCTCCATTTTCAGAGAATTGATTTTTTAAAAGTTCGACCACAGTTTTATCCGTTCTGAAAGTAATTTCATCAACAGATAAATCTTCTATTTTAACCCAACGAAATTCTTGTAAAATTTCACCATCACCATCAAAATCATAAATTTTAGTTTTGAAAGCCAATTGTAATGGAGCCTTTTCTTTAACCAAATAATAAACACTGATAACCTGACTATCGTTAAAGGATGATTTTTCAAAAAAATCGGTTGTGTAAAAATGGCTGAGAATTTCGATATCCGCATTACATTCTTCAATAAACTCTCGTTTTAATCCATCAATTAACCCTTCGCCGAATTCTAAGCCTCCGCCAGGAAATTTACTAAAACGAAACCCATATTCCTGCTCATCGCTAACCAAAACTTCTTTATTTTGGTTAATAAGCAAGCCGTAAACTCTCACGTTAAAGTAACTCATTTGCGAAATGCTTTTTGTTTCTGATTACGATTTCTGGTGTCCACACAATTTCTTTTCTAAAAGCTTCGGCTCTAACCGGGCATTCACTCATGTGGCAATAATTACAACATTCTGGTAAGCATGGGTCGGCATGGATGAATAGCTCAGCTTTTCGAACGCCATTTTTATTTATCAATTCATCAATTTGAGAAATCTCTTTGTGAACTTTATTCAAATCGAAATAATAAGGCAAAGTTACGTGGCAATCGATATGAAATTCTGGTCCGTATTGCTGTGTACGCAGATTATGAACATCAATCCAGGGATTGTGCCTGTTCTTTTGCAAAACATCTACTACTTCTTCTACCAACTTAAAATCACTTTCATCCATCAAACCGCCAACCGAGCCACGAGTTAATTTGTAGCCAGAATATATGATGTAAAAGCCTACTAAAAAGGATAATAAACTATCGAACCAAATTATATTTGTTAACTGAATTAGGATTAAACCTACAACAATCGCCGCACTGGTATATGTATCAGTTAATAAATGCTTTCCGTCGGCTACCAAGGTTACAGAATGTTCGTCCTTACCTACATTAATTAAGTAAAAACCGACAATTAAATTAATTAAGCCAGTAATTCCAATAATTAAAGTCCCTTCTAACAACTGCCCTACTGGGTGCGGATAGATTAAATTATAAGAAGATTTAAATATTATAATTACCCCCGCAATAAGAATAAGAACACCTTCTACAAATGCTGAAAAAAATTCGACTTTACCGTGACCATAGGGATGGTTTTCATCTCTTGGTTGCGTACTTAAGTAAATACTATAGAATGCAAAACTTCCTGCAATTACATTAACAATACTTTCTGCAGCATCAGTTAAAATAGCATTCGAACTCGTTATAAAGTATGCCACAAACTTGGCAAGCATTAAAACAACACTAACAGATAAGGAAATTAAAATGGCTTTCTTTTTAACAGTCACGACGATTTTTTTTCAAAAATACGCTTATCGTGTAAATTAAATGATAAAAACTATCGCTTTTTTAGTGCAGAATAATATTTGGTTTATATATTTGCGGTCAAAGTAATTAACCATGAGCACCTTATCCAAAAGAATCAACAGTCTATCAGAATCTGCAACCTTAAAAATGACCAAATTAGGTCGCGAGTTAGCTTCAAAAGGGATTAATATAATCAGTTTGAGTGTTGGCGAGCCAGATTTTAATACACCAGACCACGTAAAAAATGCCGCTAAAAAAGCATTAGATGAAAATTACACTCGTTACTCGCCAGTTCCGGGCTACCCAGAATTGCGCCAAGCCATTGTAAATAAGCTTAAAACTGAAAACAATTTAGATTATGATATTTCTCAAATTGTAGTTTCAACAGGTGCAAAACAATCACTTTCTAATGTTATCCTTACCTTAATAGATCCGGAAGACGAAGTAATTATTCCTACCCCGTATTGGGTATCTTATTCGGAAATGGTAAACCTGGCCGAAGGAAAATCTGTTTTTATTGATACGGATATTGATAGTAATTTTAAAATTACGCCAGAACAACTTGAAGATGCAATTACACCAAAATCGAAACTTTTCATGTTTTCATCACCTTGTAATCCAACAGGTTCTGTTTACAGCAAAGAAGAATTAGCTGCTTTGGTTGCAGTTTTTGAAAAGCATCCAAATATTTACATCCTATCTGATGAGATTTATGAACATATTAACTTCGTTGATAAACATGAATCTATAGCCCAATTCGACAGCATTAAAGACCGCGTAATCATTGTTAATGGTTTCTCTAAGGCCTTTGCTATGACTGGGTGGAGATTGGGTTATATTGCCGCAAATAAAGAAATTGCTGCAGCTAACGATAAGTTACAAGGCCAAACAACTTCTGGAACTTGTTCTATTGCACAACGTGCTGGTATTGTCGCTTACGAGCAAGGATTAGAGAGCGTTTTAGTAATGAAAGAAGCTTTCTTACGTCGTAGAGAACTTGTTTATAATTTATTAAACGAAATACCTGGAGTAAAAACAAATTTACCAGATGGTGCTTTTTACTTCTTCCCAGAAATTAGTTCTTTCTTCGGAAAAAAAGATGCTGAAGGAAATGAAATTAAAGACTCATCAGATTTAGCTTTATACTTATTAAATGTTGGGCACGTAGCAACGGTTGGTGGTGATTCTTTTGGCAACAACAATTACATCCGTTTATCTTATGCCGCATCAGATGAGAGTTTGGTTGAAGCATTAAGAAGAATTAAAGAAGCTTTAGGAAAACTGAGTTAACAAAGCAGTAACCGAAAACAAAAAATCCCTTGTAGAAATTAATTTCAGCAAGGGATTTTTTATTAAACCTAAAATATTTTTCCGAATTACGATCTAATCGCTTCAACAGGATCTAATCTTGATGCTGAATACGCTGGCCAAAAACCTGAAATGGTTCCAATTATTACAGATATACCAATACCTAAAACGATATTATTTACACCCAGAATAATGTGAAAATCGGTTATTGCACCAATTGCTAATGCGAGCAAATAAACGAGCAACAACCCGAATAAACCGCCCAAAATACAAAGAGAAATGGCTTCGAATATGAATTGCAATAGAATAAAGTATCTTTTTGCACCTAATGATTTTTGAATACCAATAATATTAGTTCGTTCTTTTACAGATACAAACATAATATTAGCGATGCTAAAACCACCAACTAAAATCGAGAAGCCACCAATAACCCAACCAGCTAAATTCACTACATCGAACATTTTATTTAGTTGGTTCGAAAGTATAGTAGTTTTATTTAATGCAAAATCATCTTCTTGGTTTGGTCTTAAACGATGAATAGACCTCATTACCCCCAAAAGTTCGCTCTCTACTTCTTCTAAAGAAACATTATCAGAACCTCTAACTGTAATTTGAGGATTATATCGTTCATTCTGGATATCTAAAATTCCTTTTGCAAAATTTATAGGAATATTTACACTTTTATCGAGCGATGTACCAAGCATATCTTCGCCTTCCTTAACAAAAACACCTATAACCGTAACTCTTCTACCTAAAATCTGCACTTGTTTACCAATCGGATCATCGCTTCCAAATAATCCTTCGGCAATTTCAGAACCAATTAAACAAACAGGCGTTCCATTATTGCTTTCAGTTTCTGTAAAATAACGACTTCGCCCTGGTTGCAATTCAAAATTCCATGTCTTATCGAAATCCTGAGAAGCAGCAGATATTGTGATCCCTTCAACTGAGCCACTCCTATATTTTATTGTTCTATTGCTGGTGGAAATCTCAAAAGTAATACCATCAGCATTCTGCATACGTTGCTTTAAGGATTCGAAATCGCGTAGCGATGGTTGCGGACGATTTGCATACTTCCACCAAGGATAGTTATCGCCAAAACTCCAAGGCCATTTTTGAACATAAATTGTGTTAGAACCTAATTTATCTACACTCGATTGTAATTTACCGCGAAAGGTATCTACACCAGAAAACACAAAAATGATTACAAAAATACCAATGGTTATCGCCAGAAGAGATAACATTGTACGTAATTTATTTTGGCGTAATGCATCAAATGCAAAACGAAAACTCTCGCCTATAAGCCTGAAAACTATCATAATTAATGGTTAGATGCAAAGAGGTGAAAAAGGTTACAGTTCATATTCAAAACTAATTAATTTTATATCGATAAAAGATGTTATTTTGACATTAAAAAGTATTAAAACATAATATACTAAAATTGCGTTTGATAAAATACGAAAAAGAAAAATTAAATTCGTATTTTTGCACCTCAAAAAATTCATCAAGAATGAAATTATCACAATTCAAATTCAACTTACCAGAGTCATTAATTGCCAACAATCCATCTGAACAACGCGATGAAGCACGTTTGATGGTTTTACACAAAGACAGCGGTAAAATTGAACATAAAATTTTTAAAGACGTTTTAGGTTATTTCGATGACAAAGACGTTATGATATTAAATAACACTAAAGTTTTTCCTGCACGTTTGTACGGCAATAAAGAGAAAACAGGTGCTACTATCGAGGTTTTCTTGCTTCGTGAATTAAATAAAGAATTACGTTTATGGGACGTTTTAGTAGATCCAGCCCGTAAAATTCGTGTTGGTAATAAATTATATTTCGGAGATGACGATTTATTAGTTGCCGAAGTTGTAGATAACACGACTTCACGTGGGCGTACTATTCGTTTCTTATTTGAAGGAACTGACGAAGAATTTAGAAAAAACGTTGAAATTTTAGGTGAAACTCCACTTCCTAAATATATTAAACGTAAAGCCACTGCTGAAGATAAAGAACGTTACCAAACAATTTTCGCTAAACACGAAGGTGCCGTAGCAGCTCCAACTGCAGGTTTACACTTTAGTCGCGAGTTAATGAAACGCCTTGAACTTAAAGGTGTAGAATTTGCAGAAGTTACTCTGCATGTAGGTTTAGGCACTTTCAGAACTGTTGAAGTTGAAGATTTAACTAAACATAAAATGGATTCTGAGCAATTTATAATTGAGCAAAAAGATGCAAATATTGTAAATAAAGCTTTAGAAGAAAAAAGAAGAATCTGCGCTGTTGGCACAACTTCAATGCGTTCTATAGAATCTGCAGTTTCTGCAAACAGAACTTTAAAGGCCGCTAACGACTGGACAAGTAAGTTTATCTTCCCCCCTTACGAATTTAGCATTGCAAATTCAATGATTACCAATTTTCACACACCAGAATCTACTTTATTAATGATGGTTAGTGCTTTCGGTGGTTACGAAAACGTAATGAACGCTTACGAAGTTGCAGTAAAAGAAAAATATAAATTCTACAGCTATGGCGATGCCATGCTAATTATCTAGGATAGATTCAAGTATTAAGTATCAAGTATAAAGACTGAGTTCTTTTACTTGCTACTTGATACTAAATACTTGATACTTTTGATGATGAAATACTACGCTGTAATTGTAGCAGGAGGTTCGGGAAATCGGATGCAGACTGAAACCCCAAAACAATTTCTATTGCTTAATAACCTTCCGGTTTTAATGCACACAATAAAAGCTTTTGCACATAGCGATACCCAGCCAAAAATATTAGTTGTTTTACATCAAGACCAACACAATTATTGGAAGCGCCTTTGTAATGAGTTTAATTTTAATGTACCGCATCAAATAATTGCAGGTGGCTCAGAAAGATTTCATTCTGTTCAGAATGCTATTGATACAATTGATGAAGATAGTTTTGTGGCAATACATGATGCTGTTAGGCCATTAATATCTAAGCAGCTAATAGATAATAGCTACAAAAAAGCTATAGAGATAGGCAATGTAATTGTTGCTGTACAATCTAGCGATAGCGTAAGGCTTTCAAAAGAAGGACAAACATTAGCTATTAAGCGAAATGAAGTTTACTTAGTTCAAACGCCACAAATTTTTAACATTGCGATTTTAAAAGCTGCCTACAAACAACCTTTCGAAGCAAGCTTTACAGATGACGCGAGTGTAGTAGAGGCTTTGGGAGAAAAAATAAATATTATCGACGGCGAACGTAATAACATTAAGATAACCTACCCTATCGATTTAGAGTTGGCAGAAATGCTACTCAACAAAAATGAGACTGTCTAAGAATAACTCATTCAGAAATCTTAAAAGAATTAAATTTGGCGTTGTCGTTATACTCAGCTTAACTGAGTATCTTAATGCTTTAATAAGTACTCATTTTTGATCCTTCCGTTGCATTAAGATTCCCGTTTTCACGGGAATGACGAACTCAAACATATTATTCTGCTAAAAAATCTTCTAAATTAATTCTGAGACAGCCTCATTTTAAATTTTTAGGATGCTCTGCCAATAATCTTAAGTAATATTGCTATAACGGCTATTACAAGTAAAACGTGGATAATTCCGCCCACATCTCCAAAACCGTGAAATACAAATCCTATAACCCATAGTATAACTAATACCACTGCTACTAAATACAATAAATTTCCCATAGTGTTAATTTTTTAAGTAATGTTGATGTATTAACACACTGGATAAAGTTTTGTTTAAAAAATGTAAATATTTTTAAAGATTAAGTTTTACATCAAATAATTTCAAAAAATCAGATAAAACAAAAGCTCCTAATTTTCATTAGGAGCTTTTAAGGTTTTGTTAGTATTCATCCTCATTAAAGAAGAAATCTTCTTTGGTTGGATAATCTGGCCAAATTTCCTCTATGGTTTCATAAGGCTCTCCGTCGTCTTCTAACGCCTGTAAATTTTCAATAACTTCTACAGGTGCTCCAGAACGGATACCGTAATCGATTAACTCATCTTTTGTTGCAGGCCATGGTGCGTCTTCCAGGTGGGAAGCTAATTCTAGTGTCCAATACATATCTTCAATTCAATTAAATTCTTATTCTTAATAATGCGCAAAGTATATTAAAATTTTTGAGCAAAACAAACTTATTTTTCCACCATTAAATTCGAGGTATCCAAATGTTTTCTTCTGCTCCGAAATCCATGTTCAGTTTTCGTGCCAAAACAAATAAATAATCGCTCAAACGATTCAAGTAAACTGTTACTCGCTCATCTACAAAGCTATTTTCTGCAAGTGCTACCGTTAATCGTTCAGCTCTTCTACAAACACAACGGGCAATATGGCAGTAAGAAACCACAGTATTCCCACCAGGTAAAACAAAATGCTTTAACGCAGGTAAAACTTCATTCATATCATCCATTTCTTTTTCAAGCAAAGTAATGTCTGCATCATGCAAATCAGGAATCTTCATTTTAGATTTTTCAGGGTCGGCTGCCAAAGAAGCGCCAACCGTAAATAACCTATCCTGAATTTCTTTTAATAATTGCTGATGATGCGAATCGATATCCTGACACATAATTAAACCGATGTACGAATTTAATTCATCAACGGTTCCGTAAGCCTCAATACGTAAGTGATATTTTGCAACCCGGGTTCCACCAATTAGCGATGTTTGACCCTTATCGCCTGTTTTAGTGTAGATTTTCATACCCCCTAGCCCCCTAAAGGGGGAATTAGTTTCGTTTATCCCAAATCCCCTAAAGGGGATTTAGAGGTTATTAATTTATTTTTTCCCAGTCGCTTCCGCTATCTTTTAAAGCCTGCAAACGTGGCGAAACATTTTTAATATCTGTATTAAAGTAATCGTTTTCTATTAAACCATCACGCATACGTACAATTCGGTGAGCATGTTGGGCAATATCTTCCTCGTGTGTTACCAAAATAATTGTATTTCCTTTACTATGAATTTCTTCGAGCAAGCCCATAATTTCGATTGATGTTTTGGTATCTAAGTTACCTGTTGGCTCATCGGCAAGAATAATAGATGGATCGTTTATTAATGCTCTGGCAACTGCAACGCGTTGGCGTTGACCACCAGAAAGTTCGTTAGGTTTATGATCCATACGATTTCCTAGACCAACATTTTCTAAAGCTTTGGCAGCTCGTGCATCTCTATCTTTTTTACTGTTACCAGCGTAAATTAATGGCAGCGCAACATTATCTAAAGAAGTTGAGCGTGGTAAAAGGTTAAATGTTTGAAAAACGAAACCAATTTCCTGATTACGAACTTCGGCCAGGGCATCATCCGTCATGTGGCTAACATCCGTTCCGTTTAATATGTAAGTTCCGCTGGATGGGGTATCTAAACAACCTAAAATATTCATCAATGTAGACTTACCAGAACCAGAAGGGCCCATTAACGCTACAAATTCACCTTTATTAATATCTAAACTAACTGATTTTAAAGCGTGAATTACCTCTGAACCGATAACGTATTTACGCCCAATTTCTTTAATGGTGATGAGTGGTTGCGACATAGTTTTTATTTTTTAGACAAGGGTAATGGTTAAGATGTTACAAGCAATTTAAAAATTATCAATTGTAACACATGAGGAAATCTAATTTCTCGATGATTTATCTAAATTATTTTTCTATAATTTTTGGAACCATGAAAAATTGTTCGGTGTGTTTTGCCGCATTTTTTAAACCATCTGCAGTAGAAATTTCTTGTTTAACCACATCCTCACGCCAAACGTTTGTAGCTTCATTCATATAAACCAGTGGCTTAACAGAAGAAGTATCTAACTCATTTAACTTTTCCATAAAGGATAAAATCTTATTCATTTCCGGAATAAGTGTATCTACTTCTTTTTCATCAATATGAATTCTTGCCAAGTCGGCTATTTTATAAATGGTCTTTGCGTCTAAATTCATATTATACTAGTTTACTTTCAATCAAATTAAAAACCTTTTCTTTCAATCCATCGGTATCGGCATCTGTTAACTGCGATGTGCTAATCGGTTTGTGGATGTAAATATCGCAAATTCCGGGCTTACTTCCATGTTTTGCACCATCATCCCAATTAATTTTCCAAACATTAGTAATACTTACAGGTACTAATGGAATGTTTTTATCAATAGCCAGGCGAAATGGACCATTTTTAAACTCGCCAAGTTTTGGAGGGTAATGGTCGTCAATTTTACCTTCGGGAAAAATTATTAAACTCATTCCTTTTTCTAAATTCTCGCCTGCTTTTTTAAAAGCTCTAAAAGCAGATATTTTACTATCGCGATTTACAGAGATATCGATGGTTTTAAAAAATATGCCTAAGACTGGGTTATTTAGCAACTCATCTTTTCCCATAAAATGATATCGACCTTTTGCAAGGATACAAAATATCATAATATCTAAATTAGAAGTATGGTTGGCACAGTAAATATAGGTTTGCTTATTATTTAAAGCTTCTTCGAATTTAAAGGCAAAAATTACACCTGCAAATAAACTACAAAGAAAACTATTCGCCTTTCGGAAAAAGTTTAATATGCCATAATATCTCGGGTTCCGAGAGCAAAGAAAATAGACCGGATAAAATAGTGCAAAGAAAAACAGTATCCAAAAGAGATACCAAACGCGATGTATTTGCCTAAAAAAATTGGTCATAACTGCCAAAAATATAAATTAATGCGATATTTCTTTACAGATAATATCTATTTCGAAAATTATTTATCTCTGGTTAGTGTTATCGTACTATGTGATAGGTCATGCTGACATTGCTGGTTTTAATCCAACTATAAGTTAATATTTTGAAAAGTCATTGTTCCAGTAAAAATTGAATATTGATTTTATGAAATAACTTTTTGCTGAAGATGATAGCATTAATGGGTCTAATATAAATTACTATGCTAACATAACTTATGCCTTAATATGCCTTTATCTATGACGCATCTACGCTTCATCTACAACGATGATACGCTTTAACTATAGATGGAATAGCTACATATTAACGTTTAGTTTTTGCGAATTAAAGTTTAAAAATTATAAATAATGTTAGTCTGAATGGATTTGAAGACTATTGTACGCACTTCGATTACGCTCCGTGTAACAAACTGTAAATTTGAAAAATGAATTACTCTTTATATTTAGTAAATTGTTTGAGTGGGTTGAAGACTATTTAATGAGCTACGCTTAGTGTAATCAATGTAAATTTGCATAACGGGTTAATGCAACCGAAGATTTTTGTAATTGCTCTTCAAAAAAATCTTAAAATATAAATTGAATCTATACTATAGTTTGATGCCATTTTATTTTTAATTTCGTGCCATTATGAAAGAAACAGTGGTGAGCGGGATTCGCTCTACAGGAAAATTACATTTAGGTAATTACTACGGTGCAGTAAAAAACTTTGTGCAAATGCAAAATGATTACAATTGCTACTTTTTTATTGCCGATTTACATTCTTTAACAACGCACCCTACTCCTGCCGATTTACACGGAAATATTAAACATGTTTTGGTTGAATATTTAGCAAGTGGAATTGACCCTGAAAACAGCACAATTTACATACAAAGTGATGTGCCTGAAATTGCGGAATTGTATTTATACTTAAATATGAATGCATATATGGGCGAATTAGAGCGTAGCACTTCTTTTAAAGACAAAGTTCGTGCAAACCCAGATAACGTGAATGCTGGTTTGTTAACGTATCCTGTTTTAATGGCTGCAGATATTTTAATACACAAGGCTACTAAAGTTCCGGTTGGAAAAGACCAGGAACAACATTTAGAAATGGCTCGTACTTTTGGAAATCGTTTTAACAGATTATACAATACAGAATATTTCCCTGAGCCTTACGCTTTTAGTTTTACAGAAAAACTGGTAAAAGTACCTGGTTTAGATGGAAAAGGTAAAATGGGAAAATCGGAAGGCGAAGCTAATGCTGTTTATCTTTCTGATGATCCGGAAACGATTCGTAAAAAAGTAATGAGAGCTGTAAGCGATGGCGGTCCGACGGAAGAAAATCAGGCTAAACCAGAAGCTATTCAAAATCTTTTCGATTTAATGAAAGTCGTTTCGAGTGCAGATACCCATCAGCATTTTGATGATTTATACAATAAAATGCAAATCCGTTATGGCGATTTTAAGAAACAATTGGCTGAGGATATGATTATTGCAACAACGCCAATGCGTGAGCGCATTCAGGATATTGCAAAAGATGATGCTTACTTGAGGCAAGTTGCTAGACATGGCGCCCTAAAAGCGCGCGAAAGCGCACAAAAAACAATTAGAGAAGTACGTAGTTTAATCGGGTTTAAAAGTTTTTAATTTAGCAAGGTTAAGGTTTAGATTGAGAAACTTACCTTAGACTTAGCCTCAACCTTAATTTTAAAATAGGAAAAAATGCACATAGCAATCGTAGGAAATATAGGCGCTGGTAAAACGACTTTAACAGGTTTATTAGCAAAAAATTATGGGTGGGAAGCTTTATACGAAGCTGTGGATAACAACCCTTATCTCGAAGATTTTTACAGCGATATGAAACGCTGGAGTTTTAACCTCCAGATTTACTTTTTAAACAGTCGTTTCCAACAAATAACTGATATTGAAGTAAATAAACGTAATGTTATTCAAGACAGAACGATTTACGAAGATGCACATATTTTCGCCGAAAACTTACATGACATGGCTTTAATGACCACTCGCGACCATGATAATTATCGTGCGATTTTCGACAATATTACCTCTTTTATTAAACCACCAGATTTGTTGGTTTATTTACGTGCATCGGTTCCAACATTGGTAAATAATATTCAACGCCGTGGACGTGAGTACGAAGCTGGTATTCGAATTGATTATTTATCTAAATTAAATGAGAAATACGAGGCCTGGATTAAAGATTATAATTTGGGTAAATTGTTAATTTTAGATAAGGACAAATTAGATTTTACTAATAATCCTGAAGATTTAGGAATAGTTATACAATCTATAGAAGCTGAAATTAATGGGTTGTTCCCCCCAACCCCCTAAAGGGGGAGCTACGGGCAAGGTGGAAATAGCAGTGACTTTAATTAAAATCAGATTTTTAATTTCGTTATCATAACAAATTAGCTTAAAAACACAAACCTAAGAATTCAAATATAAAGCATATATGAACATTGGAAAGGAAAAAGCCTCTTTAGGGGTTGAGGTTTTAGGCATTATACCAGCTCGCTTTGCTTCAACCCGCTTTCCGGGTAAACCTTTAGTAGATATAGCTGGTAAAAGCATGATACAAAGGGTTTACGAGCAAGCCTCGAAGGCAGAAAGTTTATCAAAAGTAGTAATTGCTACCGATGATGAGCGAATTGTTGAAGAAGTTAAAAGATTTGGTGGCGAATACGTAATTACCTCATCAAGCCACCAAAGCGGTACAGATAGATGTGCTGAAGTTATAGAACAGTTACCTGGTTTTGAAATTGTAATTAATATTCAGGGTGATGAACCTTTTATAGAGCCTGCTCAAATTGATTTATTAACCAGCTGTTTTACTGAAGAAAAAGTACAATTGGCAACTTTAATAAAATCTATTGAAAGCCAGGAAAGTATTTATAACCCTAACAGCCCAAAGGTTGTAATTGATATTAACGGCAGAGCAATGTATTTTAGCCGAAGCCCAATTCCATTTATTAGAAATGGAGAACCTGGCGTTTGGGCTGAGAAACATCAGTTTTACAAACATATTGGCATTTACGGCTACCGTACAGAATCATTAAAAGAAATTACCAAACTTCCGCCCTCTTCTTTAGAAATCGCTGAAAGTTTAGAACAGCTTCGCTGGATTGAAAATGGCTATTATATCCAAACAAAAGTTACCGATTTGGAAACTGTTGCTATTGATACACCCGAAGACCTTAAAAAACTAAACAAGTTGCTAAAAGCGCTAAAATCTGAGTAGAATTAAAATATAGCCACAGATTCGCAGATTATTATATTCTGTTTTTAATAAAATCTGTTAATCTGTGGCAAACTTATTTTTCATCATTTCTATTTTAATGTTATTTTAGAAAAGATTTAACATATACCAAAAATTAAATTCTATCTAATGAAAAAAAATTACTTCTTATTCCTGATTTCGATTATCACGCTTTCTGCTTGTCAATCAGGCAATAAAAAAGAAGCTGAATCATTAGAATTTAAAAATGTGAATTCGAGCATTGGTAAGTCATTCTCTGATTTAAAAACGTTAGACACTTTTAAAATTGAATTAACTGGCAGAAAACCAGAAGATATGGTGTTAAATTTCACAATTAAAAATGCAAAAGGAAAAGAAATTTACAATGCCAAATTAAAAGGTACCGAACTTGTAGGCAATACCGACCCAAACATTGATTTATCTAAACAAAAAGACCAAATAATTTTTCTGAAAACAATAGCCAACGATTTCTTTAGTGATGATAATTTCTTAGAGCCTGCTGTAATGCCCAACGATAAAGCTGATAATTACACACCAGATAAAGCACTTTACGAAGAACTAAAAAAATCTGGTTTAAATGGCTTCAAATACCGTTTAGGCAAAGAAAACAACATCTACATTGCATGGAGTGAAAAAGAGCAGAAAGTAAAAATATATTACAATTGTTGTTAAAATTACAGCATCTTTCTTTCTATAAACCCTATAAAATTGGAATATTCTAGCAATATTAAGAAAAGTTGAAAAATGATTTATAGATTTTATAAAGGTGCGTGGGGACACGCACCTTGGCTATGGAGTGGGGACACCAATGCTATTAACTTAAGGAGAATATAAAAATATTGTCATCCTGAGCGTAGTCGAAGGAAAGATATTTTTGTATTCGACTATTAAAAAGGTCTTCGACTACGCTACCATTGACGTTTTTTGTTTGTAGTCATTGCGAAGCAGGGTTTGTGTGAGCTGAAGCAATCTTATTTCAATTATCTTTCGAATAAGATTGCTTCGTACCTCGCAATGACGATTGCCTTAAAACGTTATTTATATTTATTTTATGAAATAAATTAACCCTCAGAATGACAAGGTTTGTGCATAAGTTAATAGCATTGGTGGGGACACGCACCTTGGCTATTGCCATGAAATATCTCTCCAAGTTCTATAAAGTAATTGGAGTTGAAATTTAAACAGTTTCTAAGTTAATTAAACCCGGTTGCAGCGATATACTTTTTAGCTTTTTCTGCTAAAAAGATTTAGCGAAAAACGGGGCTAACATTAACAAATGCTTCTGACTTTGCTTCACAAAAAAACAGAAAACAACTAAGCATTTCCCTAATTCTCTAAATCACATTGCTTTATCATTTTTAAAATTACCAAGTTTTATTTCTACATGAACGAGTAATTTTACTACCTTTGTACCCCGTACAAAAAGCAACATTTTTTGCCTTTGTTGCATAAATTCACAATCATGACTAAGTATATTTTTGTTACGGGCGGTGTTACTTCCTCTTTAGGTAAGGGCATCATTTCCGCATCTTTAGCTAAACTTTTACAGGCACGAGGTTATCGTGTAACCATTCAAAAATTCGATCCGTACATAAATATCGATCCGGGAACTTTAAATCCATACGAGCACGGTGAGTGTTTTGTTACAGAAGATGGTGCTGAAACCGATTTAGATCTTGGTCATTATGAGCGTTTCCTAAACGTTCCAACTTCTCAGGCAAATAACATTACAACAGGTCGTATTTACCAAAACGTAATCAGCAAAGAGCGTAAAGGTGAGTATTTAGGCAAAACTGTTCAGGTTGTACCTCATATTACCGATGAAATTAAACGCAATATGCGTATTCTTGGCGACAGTGGCGATTATGATATCGTAATTACAGAGCTTGGTGGTACAGTTGGTGATATCGAATCTTTACCTTTTATCGAGGCAGTTCGTCAGTTTAAATGGGAAGAAGGAAGTTCTAACGCCATTGTAATTCACTTAACTTTAGTTCCTTATTTAGCTGCTGCTGGCGAGTTGAAAACGAAACCTACGCAACACTCGGTTAAGGCTTTATTAGAATATGGTATTCAGCCAGACATCCTGGTTTGTAGAACAGAACATCACTTAGGGATGGACTTGAGAAAAAAAATCGCTTTGTTTTGTAACGTTAACATCAATGCAGTAGTCGAATCGATGGATGCATCTACAATTTATGATGTACCGTTACTGATGTTAAAAGAACAATTAGATAAAACGGTTTTAGCAAAATTAAAGTTACCGACTAAAAATGATCCGGATATGGAAAGCTGGAAAGATTTTCTTGGTCGTTTAAAAAACCCAACTGCCGAGGTTAAAATTGGTTTGGTTGGTAAATATGTAGAATTGCCTGATGCTTATAAATCAATTATAGAATCTTTTGTACATGCTGGTTCTAAAAATGAGTGTAAGGTTAAGGTAGAATATATTCACTCTGAAGGTATTTTCCCTGATAACGTAAAAGAAAAATTAGGTCATTTACAAGGTGTTTTAGTTGCACCAGGTTTTGGCAGTCGCGGTATTGAAGGTAAAATCGATACCATTAAATTCGTTCGCGAAAATAATATTCCTTTCTTCGGTATTTGCTTAGGTATGCAATGTGCTGTTATTGAGTACGGACGTAATGTTTTAGGCTTAAAAGGTGCACATACTGTAGAAATTGAAGAAAATGCTGAAAATCCTGTTATTAACATGATGGAAGAGCAGAAAAAAATAACCAATAAAGGCGGTACAATGCGTTTGGGTTCTTATCCTTGCGATATTAAGAAAGGTACAAAGGCATTCGCTATTTATGGCAAACAACACATTAACGAGCGTCACCGTCATCGTTACGAATTTAACAACGATTACTTAAAACAATACGAAGAAGCAGGAATGATTGCATCGGGAATTAATCCTGAATCGGGTCTTGTAGAGATTGTAGAGTTAAAAAACCATCCATTTTTCGTGGGCGGACAATTTCACCCTGAATTAAAATCAACAGTAGCAAATCCTCACCCACTTTTTGTTAAATTTGTGGCCGCTGCAATGGAGTATGCTAAAAAGAAAACAAATTAACTGCAGCATAAAAATAAATAATGGATAGAAATACCTTTACAGGATTATTCCTGATTATGATCATTTTGGCAGGATCATTCTACTTCTTCAAACCAAGTGAAGCAGAACTAAAAAAAGCCAAAGAAACTGAGAAAATAGATTCGCTTAAAAAAGCAGGTGTTACTGCAACAACTTTAAAAGATACTGTAAAAAATACTGCAACTACTACAACTCCTGCAGTAGATTCATTAGCGTTTAAAGGTCCTTTTGGTACTGCTTTGGCAGGAACAGAATCGAATACAATTATAGAAAACCAAAACTTGTTAATTACTTTAAGTAACAAGGGAGGTAAAATTGTTTCGGTACAAGTTAAAGGTCAAAAAACGTTTGATGGTAAACCATTAATTTTATTTAGTGGCAACGATAACAAATTCGGTTTAAACCTTAATGCGGCAGGAAAAGCAATCAACACAAATGATTTGTACTTTACGCCAGTTAAAAATGGCAACAATGTAACCATGCGTGCTAATTACGGCGCAAATGCTTACGTAGAATTTGCTTATACTTTAAAGCCAGACAGCAATAAAGTGGCTTTTAATGTTAATTTAGTTGGTTTACAGCAGGTTATTACCGGTAATTCAATTAATTTAAACTGGGATGCTACATTATTACAACAAGAAAAATCTATTGAAAGTGAGCACCGTTATTCTGCGCCTTATTACAAGTATTTAAATGGAGACGTAGATCATTTAAGTGTTTCTAAAGACGAAAAAGAAGAGTTAGCTAAAGGAAAAATTCAATGGGTTTCATTTAAACAGCACTTTTTCTCTGCTTCGTTAATTGCTAAACAAGGTTTTGAAAAAGGAAGTTTAGAAGTTAAAATTCCAACAACGCCAGGTCAGATTAAATTCTACAGTGCAAATATGCAGTTACCATACACGCATCTTGCAAACCAAGCTTACGAAATGGAATTCTATTTCGGTACAAACAAATTCTCAGCTCTAAAAGCTCAAGGATATGACCTGGAACAACAAGTTGATATGGGTTACTGGCCCTTAAAATATGTTAACCGTTTCATCGTATTACCAGTATTTAATTTCTTAAATGGATTTGGATGGAATTATGGCTTAATTATTTTTGCTCTTACCATTCTATTAAAACTTGCTTTATCTCCGTTAACTTACAAGTCGTACTTATCAATGGCTAAAATGAGGGTTTTAAAGCCCGAAATGGATGAGATTAAAGCGAAGGTTGGCGAAGATAATCCTACATTAGTTCAACAGGAATATTTAAAACTCTATAAAAAGGCAGGCGTAAATCCGCTCGGAGGTTGTTTACCCATGCTTTTACAATTGCCGTTAGTTATGGCTTTCTTCTTCTTCTTCCCGAATTTATTCGAATTAAGGCAAGAAAGTTTCCTTTGGATGAAAGATTTATCTACTTATGATGAGTTTATTCGTTTTGGTGTAAAAATTCCTTTTATTGGCGACCACTTAAGTTTAATGTGTGTATTGATGACCATCTCTACATTGATTATGACTTATTTTAACAACCAGGTTTCTGGCGCTACTGGCCAAATGAAATACATTGGTTACATTATGCCAGTAATTTTCTTAGGTGTTTTAAATAGCTACCCTGCGGGATTAAACTACTACTATTTCTTAGCCAACTTAATGACTTTCGGACAGCAGTTCTTAATCCGTAAAATGGTTGATGATGATAAAATTCATGCTTTAATTCAACAGAACAAAGCTAGACCAGCGGACGAGAAAAAGAAAAAATCTAAATTCCAACAGCGTTTAGATGATTACATGCGTCAGCAGCAACAAGCTAAAAAGTAATTAGCTAAAAATATTTTAAAGCCTCGATTTTGTGAAAAGCAAATCGAGGCTTTTTTTGCGACTTATTTGAAATTTATCTACACGAATTAGTATTACTGAAGGTTGCTTCATCTTCCCTTCGTCTTTTCAAATGGATCATAGCGAAACGGAGAAATCTTTAAACCCGTTTTAATTTCTGTTTACAAAGATTATTCACCCCCCGTCGAAATTACGGCTGACTAAACAGATTAAAACTAGATAGATCTAGGGCTTTTATGAAACAAAAACCATCATTATTTGTAATATTTGCCATACATCCTTTATATTAACATAAAAATTTGCAATTTTTATGAACTAAATCTCAACCAACAAATTAACTTATTCCTAAAATGCAAAAAAGACTAACAATTGTTCTGTTTTTCGTTGTCAGCTTTGCCTATGCGCAAAAAAAACCTTTAGATCATAAAGTTTATGATACCTGGGAATCGATAGGTACAAAACAATTATCCAATAATGGCCAATTGGCTTTGTATAGTGTTTTACAACAAGAAGGTGATGCAACATTGTATATCACTAATCTAAAAACTAATACTAAATTAACTATTCCGCGTGCATCATTAGGTCAGTTTAGCAACGATTCTAAATTCGCTGCTTTTCTAATAAAACCATTATACAAAGATTTACGTCAGGCAAAAATTAAAAAAACCAAACCTGATGCTATGCCGAAAGATACTTTAGGTATTGCCAACTTAACTTCTAACGCAGTAACCAAAGTTGCAAGAGTAAAATCGTTCAAAATGCCTGAAAATGGTTTTGGCTATTTGGCTTACCAGTTAGACAAATTAGATACCGCCAAAAAAACAACAAGCGCCGTACCTAAAAAAGATGATGAACCTGATTTTGCTGATGATGAACCAGCTGCAGGAGGTCCTAAAAAAGAGGAAGGAACTGATTTAATCGTTAAAAACCTTTTAACAAACGTTGATAAAACCTATAAATACGTTACCGATTATGCTTTTAGTAAAGATGGTAAACAATTGGTTTTTGCTTGTAGTGGTTCTAAAAAAGATAAAGCGGCTCCACAAGGTGTTTTCCTTTTAAATACCGAAAAAGGCACACTTAAAACCTTAATAAATGGTAAAGGCAGCTTTAAAGGCTTTACTTTTGATGAAGAAAGCGAACATGTAGCCTTTGTAGGTGAGCAAAGTCCGGAGAAGCAGGAAATTAAAAATTACAACGTTTATTACAATTCGCTAACGTTAGATACAGCACAAATCATTGTAGATTACGATATGCCAGGCTTACCTGCAAAATGGTCGGTAAGTGGCGATGGAAGAGTTGCTTTTAGTAAAGATGGCAAAAAACTATTCTTCGGAATTGCGCCAGTTAAAAAAGCTAAAGACACAACAATCGTAGATTTTGAAGTTGCAAAAGTTGATGTTTGGAATTACAAGGACGATTACTTGCAACCCATGCAGCTTAAAAATGCAGATAGAGATAGCAAAAGAAGTTTTCTTTCTGTAATAGATGTTTACAGTAGCGATCCGAAAGTTGTTCCGCTAACAAATCTATCTCTACCTGATGCAACTATGGTAAGTGATGGCGATGCCAATTTCGTTTTAGCATCTACAGATTTTGGCCGCAGAATTGAATCTCAATGGAGTGGTTCCACATTAAAAGACTATTATTTGGTTGATACAAAAACTGGTCAGCGTAAAAAAATTATAGAAAAACTTAATGGAAATGCCTTTGCATCTCCGCGTGGTAATTATGTAATCTATTTTGATGAAAACACTTCAAACTGGTTTACCTACAATGTTGCAACCGGGAAAGTTGTTCAGTTAAATAGCGGCATGAATGTTAAATTTGCGGATGAGGAAAATGATGTGCCAGATACACCAAAATCTTACGGAATTGCAACGTGGACTGAAGATGATAAGGCAGTTTTAATTAACGATAGATATGATATCTGGTCTTTTTCTCCTGATGGAAAAACACCTGCTAAAAATATCACCAACAACTTTGGCAGAGACAACAAAATAACACTTCGTTACCATAGAACACAACAAGACAACCGTTTTGAACGTGGCGCAGATACCAAATTTGTTAAAGCAAATGAATTAGTATGGTTAGACGGTTTTAATAATTTAACTAAAGAAAATGGATTTTATCGCAAAAACGTGGGTACGGTTAAAAATCCTGATTTAGTTGTGATGAGTAAATCCAAATATTCAAATCTATTAAAAGCAAAAGATGAAGATGTGTACATTTTCGATAAAGGAAATTATGTGGCTTCGCCAGATGTTTACGTAACTACAGATTTCAAAGCTGAAACCAAGTTAACGAGCACTAATCCACAACAAGCCAATTACAATTGGGGAACTGCAGAATTGGTTAAATGGACTACACCAAAAGGTTATCAATCTGAAGGTATTTTATATAAACCAGAAAATTTTGACCCTGCCAAGAAATATCCTATGATTGTTTATTTCTACGAAAAACTTTCTGATGGTTTATATGCTTATCAGGCTCCGGCTCCTACTCCATCAAGATTAAATATTTCTTTCTTCGTGAGTAATGGTTACTTAGTTTTTGCTCCGGATATTTCATATACAACTGGCCATCCAGGTCAATCTGCTGTAGAATTTATTAATTCGGGCGTAGAAAGCTTAAAGAAAAACAGCTGGGTTGATGGAAGTAAAATCGGTATTCAAGGACAAAGTTGGGGTGGTTATCAAGTCGCTTATTTAATTACCCAAAATAATATGTATGCAGCAGCCTGGGCTGGTGCACCAGTAGTAAATATGACATCTGCTTATGGCGGTATTCGTTGGGAAAGTGGTATGAACCGCCAGTTCCAATATGAAAAAACGCAAAGCCGCATCGGTGCTACCCTTTGGGAAAAACCAGAATTATATACAGAAAACTCTCCTTTATTCATGTTTCCAAAAGTAAATACACCAGTTGTAGTTATGGCAAACGATGCAGATGGAGCAGTGCCTTGGTATCAGGGAATTGAAATGTTTACCGGTTTACGCCGTTTAGGTAAGCCAGTTTGGATGTTAAACTACAATGGTGAAGCGCACAACTTAGTTCAACGCCAAAACCGTAAAGATATTCAAATTCGTGAGCAACAATTTTTTGATTATTACTTAAAAGGCGCAAAAGCGCCAGCCTGGATGACCAGCGGGATTCCTGCAACTGAAAAAGGAAAAACATGGGGTTTTGAACTTACTGATGATAAACCTTAGTTAGTATCTAAATCATTAATATAAAAAAGCAAGGTAGCTGAAATGTTATCTTGCTTTTCTTTTAAACAAGCGATTTTTTTATTCAATATTTTGGTACTTTCAACCCATCAACTAAAAACTAAACAACACAAATGGCATTAAGCAGAATTTGGTCAGCATTTATTATTGTAGCTATTGTTGTAGCAAGCATAAAATGCTTCTTTTTCGGACAAACAGATATTTTTAACTGGATGGTGATTGGTAAAGCCGATGATGCAGCCAATCCCCTAAAATTAGATGGTATTATCCAAACTTGTTGGGTTTCCGTAGAACTTTGCCTTAAACTTATTGGAATTTTAGCTTTATTTATGGGCTTAATGAGCATTGCTGAAAAAGCTGGCGGAATCCGTTTGTTATCGCGTATTGTTGGTCCATTCTTTTCAAAATTATTTCCTGATATCCCGAAAGGTCATCCATCGATGGGGCACATGATTATGAACTTCTCCGCTAATTTATTGGGCTTAGATAATGCAGCAACGCCTTTTGGTTTAAAAGCCATGGAAAGTTTGCAAGAACTTAATCCAAGTAAAGACACGGCTTCAAATGCACAAATCATGTTTTTATGTTTACATGCTGCCGGATTAAGTTTAATACCAGTTAGTGTAATTGCAATACGTGCTTCTCAAAATGCCTCTAATCCAACAGATGTTTTCATCCCTTGCCTGATTGTAACTTTTGTTGGAACCATGGCTGCTATGCTAATTGTTTCCTTTAAACAAAAAATTAACTTATTGCAGCCAGTTGTAATCGGCTGGATTTTAGGATTATCAGTAATAATTGCAAGCCTAGTACTATACATTAGGTCATTAGATGCAAACGGCATTCAATCTTTTTCGGGGTTATTAAGCAACGGATTAATCTTATTCATCTTTTTAGTAATTGTTCTTGGTGCTTTATACAAAAAAATAGATGTTTTTGATGCTTTTATCGATGGTGCAAAAGACGGCTTTAAAACGGCAATTAATATCATTCCTTACCTAGTTGGTATGTTGGTGGCCATTAGCCTGCTTCGTACGAGTGGCACCTTTGATGTTGTTATTAACGGAATTAAAAGTGTATTCATCTATCTCGGAACGGATACAAGATTTGTTGAAGGCTTACCAACGGCGCTTATAAGGCCATTAAGTGGTGGTGCTGCCAGAGGAATGATGGTGAGTACAATGGAAACTTATGGTCCGGATTCTTTCGCAAGTAAATTATCAGGCGTATTTCAAGGTGCTTCTGATACTACATTTTACGTTGTTGCTGTTTATTTTGGCTCTGTACAGATCAAAAACACAAGATATGCGATTGGTTCAATGCTATTGGCAGATTTAGTTGGCGTATGTACAGCAATTGGTATTTGTTATTTATTTTTTGGGTAAAACCTGTTGATAAAAAATCTAGGAGGATTTATCCAAGATTCTTTTTTGAAATAAGCTAGCCAAATTGATTTTAGAGATTGGCGCACTGAGTAAGTCGATTGTATAAAAAGTCTTCGACTCCGCTATCAATGACGTTATTCCGTAACTACCTGTTTTTGAAGCAGAAAAGAACAAAAGTTCATTATAAAAGATGCTATATGAACTAGGGTTATCAGCACTGTTCTTCCGTTGGCTAAACACCGCCCTTGTCCAGTTCGGGTAGTAGAATTTTTGCCAACCTCATACTTTAACAGAGCTGGGCGCAGGCGGCAATTTTTGTTTTTTTTGTTTGCACAAAAGAAAGAGCCTCTCGGTGGCGGCGAGCCGAGGCAAGGATGTGCGTTGGGGCTACCAGACGTTATATAAACTGATGTTTTAAACCATCTAAGGCACCTAAGAAAATCTAAGCTTAAATGGTTAAATAATTAATCCTCAGTGGGCTAAGCAGGAGTTTTCTTGGTTTTCTTTTCTATCGCTTTAGGGTTCCCGTTTTCACGGGAATGACGTATAGTGTGCGGTCATGCTGCTATTGGCGTTACGTGATGCTACCATTGACGTTATTTGCTAATCACATGATAATCAGTGTTTTTGAGTGATTATTATTTTCCATCCAGCTAAGCCTTAGTAACCTCTCTCCGTTCTACTCAAATCCGGCCTAACAAATTTTTGGGGATGTACTGTCCAAGCCAAACTACTGACTTCAATACAAAAATTTTCACCGGTAATTTTGTTTCTTTTGTTGCCAAAAGAAAAGAGCCTGTCCGGCCAGGACAATAAAACACCCCGTCCTGCGGACACCCCTCTAAAAGAGGGGAATTACAAATTGCAGAATTTAAACGTAATTCATATTGATTTTTATGAAATAAATTGACCCTCAAGATGACAATATTTTTTATATTCTCCCTAAGTTAATGACATTGGGGGTTAGGGCTACAACAATCGTCCTTCAACTCTCCTGAAGATGACAAACATATTAACCATATAGAGGCAGCTAAGGAAATCTAAGCTTAAATGGTCTTATATTTCTTAAATGGTCAATTTTTTGCTTTTTACTATAGCTGATGGTGTTGTAAAAATAGATTGCTTCGGCTCGCTCATACCCAGGCCTCGCAAGGATTGTTATAATTTCCTTCGACTACACTCTGGTTGACAAGATGATTGCAGTACATCACAACTCTTGAAACTCAAAGGTTATCCCGGGCGAAGTCGAAGGGCATATCTAAAGCTTTCAATTAAGCTACGCTCTGGGTGATAAGATTATAATATTTGAAGTAGATATAACAAAAAACACCTTATTCGATCAACTCGAATAAGGTGTTTTTTATGGTGCGCCGGGCATGGCAATCGACTATAGGGTGCAAATCCCGAACACGCTTTGCAGTAGGAAGTGTTAGCTAAAGACAAGGGTGTCGTGGGTGACTG
>NZ_JBHSBY010000127.1:0-45998 GCF_042650905.1 Pedobacter jamesrossensis
TATTTGCAAGTGCATTTGGATTTGAAACAATTATCCCGTACTCACCTGCTTCAACTGAATCAATTCTTATTTCGTAAGAGCTATCTTTATATTTTTTTGATTTATAAGCAACGTAATCTTGATTATTTGATGAGCCACCTGAAAAAGTACCAATTGAACTTAGCTCTGATTTTCTCTGCTTTTTGGTTGTTTCAAATTTAACGATACTGATAATTGATAAAGGATCTGATTTATTATCAAAACTTTTAACAATAAAAGTTAGTGGGATACCAGTTTTGAATTTTACAGGAGATGATCCTCCTTCAATAACCATTTTTGATTTGACTTTGCCAATACCTGTTAAATACATAGAAGCTCCAGCTTTTGCTTGAATTTTAACACTTTGTTTTTCTAATGGAGTTATTGCATTTTCTTGTGATACATTGACCGCCTCACCAATATATTCTGGTTCATCCACACTAATCTTAGTTTGACTAAATGAACTTAGACTAATAAACAATAGAGATGCGATAAATAGATAGTGTTTCATATAATTTATTGTAGGGTTTAAATAATAACTCAAAATTAAAAGTTTATCTGACTTAAAAAAATCTTTGTTAAGATTTAATTCAGTATCAAATGATTGATTATTCGAAATATTGTATTGCTTTTTGTACGCGTTTACATGGCCTTTGTAATTTTATTTGGTGGCAAGGCGATAATTTTTGGAAATGATGTTGCTTTGTTGCATTTTTGTATGCTTATTAAGAAAGACGGAGGGATTAGACCCAACGATGTCTTAGCAACCTGTGCCAACAAGGTGCTAAATTCTAATCTCAGCAGTGGCGAGAGAAGATAAGTTTAGAAGGTAAATCAAAATGCCAACTTTTTTAAATAAGCTATTTAAGTATCAGGTATAAAGTATCAAGTATCGAGCTCAACAGGCCTAATACTTTTTCAGCTTTAATCTGAACGTTTGTGTCAACAGTCAAGAAAATCTTGATACCTGATACTTGCGACTTGCTATTATAAACAAATGAGCATAAGAGAAGAATTAGAGAAACGTATTTTGGTGATTGATGGTGCGATGGGTACCATGATTCAGCGCTATACTTTAACAGAAGAAGATTTTAGAGGGGAACGTTTTAAAAATCACCCTTGTGATGTTAAAGGCAATAACGATTTGCTGAACATTACACATCCTGATATTATCAAAGCCATTCACTTGGAATACTTAACTTCAGGAGCAGATATTATTGAAACCAACACTTTCAGTACGCAACGCATTTCGATGGCTGATTACCAGATGGAAGATTTGTCTTATGAGATGAGTTACGAAGGTGCTCGCGTGGCTAAGGAAGCAGTTAAAGAGTTTATGGCTGCTAATCCCGATAGGAAATGTTTTGTTGCTGGTGCAATCGGCCCAACAAACAGAACCCTGTCAATGTCGCCAAATGTAAACGACCCAGGTTTTAGGGCTGTTTATTTTGATGAATTAGAAGAAGCCTATTACGAGCAGGTTCGTGGTTTGGTTGATGGTGGTTCTGACGTACTTTTAATCGAAACTATTTTCGATACTTTAAATGCTAAAGTGGCCATTGTTGCCATTAAAAAATATGAAGAAGTAATCGGCAGAAAGCTAGAAATAATGATTTCGGGCACCATAACCGATGCTTCCGGAAGAACTTTATCTGGCCAAACGGCAGAAGCATTTTTAAACTCTGTAATGCACGCTAAGCCGTTAAGTATTGGCTTTAACTGTGCTTTGGGTGCAAAAGAAATGCGTCCTCACATTGAAGAACTGGCTGCTAAAGCTGGGTGTTATGTTTCTGCCTATCCGAATGCAGGTTTGCCAAACGAATTTGGTGCTTATGATGAGCAACCACATGAAACAGCTCATTTGGTTGATGATTTTATTGCTTCAGGTTTTGTAAATATAGTTGGTGGTTGCTGTGGCACAACACCAGAACATATTGGCTGTATCGCTGCGAATGCCCGTAAAGCATCGCCAAGAAAAATTCCTACGCTAGAACCTTATATGCGTTTAAGTGGATTGGAACCCGTTACGATTACCCCAGAAAGTATTTTCGTTAACATTGGCGAAAGAACCAATATAACAGGCTCGCCTAAGTTTTCTAAACTTATTTTAGGGGGCGATTACGAAGCGGCACTGGCCGTTGCTTTGCAACAAGTAGAAGGTGGTGCACAAATCATCGATGTGAATATGGATGAAGGGATGTTGGATTCAGAAGCGGCCATGACCAAATTCTTAAACCTGATTGCATCCGAACCTGATATTGCAAAATTGCCCATCATGGTCGATTCATCTAAATGGTCGGTGATAGAAAATGGCTTAAAATGTTTGCAGGGTAAAGGAATTGTAAACTCAATTTCCTTAAAAGAAGGCGAGGATAAATTCCGCGAAAGTGCCCGCAAAATTATGCAATACGGTGCTGCGGTTGTGGTAATGGCATTTGATGAACAAGGTCAGGCTGATAATTACGAGCGTAGAAAAGAAATTTGTAAAAGAAGTTACGATATATTGGTTTCGGAAATTGGTTTTCCTCCAGAGGATATCATTTTCGACCCGAACATTTTAACAGTAGCAACCGGATTGGAAGAGCATAACAACTATGCTGTCGATTTTATAAATGCCACAAGGTGGATAAAAGAAAACCTGCCCCATGCAAAAGTAAGTGGTGGTGTGTCGAACATTTCATTCTCTTTTAGAGGAAATAATACCGTTCGCGAGGCAATGCACTCTGCATTTTTATATCATGCCATTCAGGCTGGTTTAGATATGGGTATTGTTAACGCCGGTATGTTAGAAGTTTATCAGGAAATTCCCCCCGAACTTTTAGAAAGAGTAGAAGATGTACTTTTAAATCGAAGGGATGATGCTACTGAACGTTTGGTTGAATACGCCGATACCGTAAAATCAAAGGGAAAAGAAATTGTTAAGGATGAAGAGTGGAGAAAAGGGTCAGTTGAAGAGAGATTATCTCATTCCTTAGTAAAAGGTATAGTAGAGTATTTGGATGATGATGTGGAAGAAGCCCGTCAGAAATATGCCCGCCCGATTCAGGTAATTGAAGGTCCTTTGATGGACGGAATGAACATTGTTGGCGATTTATTTGGTGCAGGGAAAATGTTCTTGCCTCAGGTAGTAAAATCAGCCAGGGTAATGAAAAAAGCAGTAGCCTATTTATTGCCTTTCATTGAACAGGAAAAGTTAGATAATCCCGACCAAAATCAAAGTTCATCGGCAGGTAGAGTTTTAATGGCAACCGTAAAGGGTGATGTACATGATATCGGAAAAAACATTGTTGGTGTAGTTTTAGCCTGTAATAACTTCGAAATTGTAGACATGGGCGTGATGGTGCCTGCACAGGAAATCATTAAAAAAGCAAAAGAAATTAACGCAGATATTATTGGATTAAGTGGATTGATTACACCTTCGCTGGATGAAATGGTTCACTTTGCCAAAGAAATGGAACGTGAAGGCTTTACCATTCCCTTGATTATTGGAGGGGCAACCACTTCTAGAATTCATGCGGCAGTAAAAGTGGCGCCAAATTATTCTGGTCCGGCAATACATGTTTTAGATGCCTCAAGAAGTGTTACGGTTTGTAGCACCTTAATGAATCCTGAAACAAAAGATGAATATGTAGCCGGAATTAGGGCTGAATATGACAAAGCCCGTGAAGCGCACCTAAACAAACGTTCTGATAAACGCTTTAAAACTATTGAAGAAGCAAGAACAAATAAATTTAAGTTAGACCTTACAAAAGTTGCAACAGCCCCAGGCTTTACCGGCACTAAGGTGTTGGATGATTATCCTTTGGCAGAACTTGTTCCCTATATAGATTGGACTCCATTTTTTCATACCTGGGAATTAAGAGGGAGTTATCCTAAAATATTTGATGATAAAGTTGTTGGAGTTGAGGCAAAAAAATTATTTGATGATGCCCAAGTACTCTTAAATAAAATTGTGAGTGAGAAGCTGTTAACTGCCAAAGCGGTATTTGGTTTTTGGCCTGCTAATGCGATAGGCGATGATATTGAGCTAGAAGTGGAAAGCAATACGCTTAAAGCAGATGAAAAACTCAAAAATGGCAAGGCTGAAAAAGTAAGAATTCATACACTACGTCAACAAGCGGAAAAAGTAGATGGGCAACCTTATTATGCCTTATCAGATTTTATTGCAGATAAAGAAAGTGGGGTACAGGATTATTTCGGTGGTTTTGCAGTCACAACTGGTATAGGTTGCGATGAGTTGGTAGCTGAATTCGAAAAGAACTACGACGATTACAACAGTATCATGGTAAAGGCACTTGCTGATAGACTAGCAGAGGCATTTGCAGAAAAACTACATGAGCTTGTACGCAAGGATTATTGGGGTTATGCAAAAGAAGAAAATCTGAGTAACCAAGAACTAATTAAGGAAGAATATGCTGGCATTCGTCCTGCACCAGGTTATCCTGCTTGCCCTGAGCATACCGAAAAAGGAACCTTATTTGCTTTATTGGATGCAGAAGAAAAAATCGGCTTGAAAATTACCGAAAGCTATGCCATGTATCCTACTGCAGCGGTTAGTGGGTTTTATTTCTCTCATCCCGATGCTCGCTATTTTGGTTTAGGAAAAATAACCAAAGACCAAGTAGAAGATTATTCTAATAGAAAAGCAATGGATTTGGAAGAAGCGGAGAAGTGGCTTAGTCCGAATTTGGCGTATTAACCCCCCAACCCCCTGAAGGGGGAGGGTATAAATATTATAAATTGAAAATTAAAAGCCCCTTTAGGGGTTTGGGGTATGAAGATTACAGAACATATAAAAAACGCAAAGGGTAAAACCTTATTCTCTTTTGAATTATTGCCGCCAATAAAAGGCCAAAGTATTCAATGGATTTACGATGCAATTGACCCATTATTAGAGTTTAACCCACCTTTTATAGATGTAACTTCCCTACGTGAAGATTATATTTATAAAGAGCAGGAAAATGGTTTGCTGCAAAAGGTATCTTATCGTAAGCGTCCGGGCACTATTGCCATTTGTGCTGCCATTATTCATAAATATAAAATTGATGCTGTTCCGCATTTAATCTGTGGTGGATTTACCAAAGAAGAAACGGAAAATGCGCTTATTGATTTACAGTTTTTGGGTATTGATAATGTTTTGGCTTTAAGAGGTGATGCCCGTGCTGCCGACCATTCTTTTGTGCCCACAAAAGGCGGGCATTGTTATGCAACAGATTTAATTGAACACATCAAAAATCATAACGATGGTAAATTTTTGCACGAGGATATAGAAACATTTAAAAGCGATTTTTGTATCGGCGTTGCCGGATACCCAGAGAAACATTTCGAAGCACCTAACTTAAATGCAGATTTTAAATATCTAAAGAAAAAGGTTGATATGGGTGCAGAATTTATCGTTACGCAAATGTTTTTCGATAATCAGAAATATTTTGACTTCGTTAAAAAATGCAGAGAGAATGATATCAATGTACCGATTATTCCAGGTTTAAAGCCTATCAGCACGCTTTCACAATTAAATGTTTTGCCAAAGATTTTTCACATCGATTTGCCAGAGGAACTAACTGATGCTTTATCTCATGCTAAAAATAATGCCGAGGCAAAAGAAATTGGAACAGAAGCCATGATTAAGCAATGTAAAGAATTGATAGATTTTGGTGCGCCAGTTTTACATTTTTATACAATGGGCAGACCAGAGCAAACGAAACAAATCGCGAAAGCAATATTTTAATCGTGATGTTTATCATTGTGTAGAATAATACTTTATCAACCTTATCATGAATCATTTAAATAACGATTTACAAAACCTTGAGGAAATACTAAATCAAGTTTCACAACAAGGTTTAGATTATTTAAATGATATTCATAACAGGCCAACTAAAAGTCAAATTGAGGTCGAAAGCATTTCCAAATTAAACGAGAATGGTTTAGGAACGATTGAAACATTAAGGCGATTTAATGAACGTTTCGAACCAACCATTGTGGCTTCGTCTGGGCCGAGATATTGGGGATTTGTAACTGGTGGAACCACGCCAGCTGCAATTGCTGGAGATTGGTTAGCCACAGTTTACGACCAGAATACGCAATCGGCAAAGGGTAATGGCGACGTTTCTGCGACTATAGAATTAGAAACCGTTAAGCTTTTACTGGATTTATTTAATCTGCCAAAAGATTTTTTTGGCGGTTTTGTAACCGGAGCTACAATTTCAAATTTTACTTGTTTAGCGGTTGCCAGACAATGGATAGGAAAGCAAAAGGATAAAGATTTCGCGAGGGAAGGTATTTCCGGTTCCGTAAATGTTTTATCTGCAACTCCGCATTCATCGGCTATAAAAGCGCTATCAATGCTGGGTTTAGGAAGTAATAATTTTATTCAAATAGATGTGCTCCCCGGTAATCGTGAAGCTTTAGATATAGCAGATTTTGAACGAAAACTAATCTCGCTAAATGGCGAACCTTTCATCCTTATTTCGAGCGCAGGAACGGTAAATACGGTTGATTTTGATGATTTCGAAGCCATTAATAAGTTAAAAGAAAAATATAATTTCTGGTGGCATATCGATGCGGCTTTCGGTGGCTTTGCCGCTTGTTCTCCTAAATACGCACATCTTGTAAAAGGTTGGGAAAATGCTGATAGTATTACAGTCGATTGCCATAAGTGGTTAAATGTTCCTTATGAAAGTGCAATATTTCTCGTTAAAGAAAAGCATCAGTTATTCCAGGTAGAAACCTTCCAAAATTCTAATGCTGCTTATTTAGGCAATCCGTTAGAAAATTTTAGCTATCTAAATTTCCTTCCAGAAAATTCCCGTCGCTTAAAAGCTTTACCTGCTTGGTTTACTTTAATGAGTTACGGCAAAACTGGTTATCAGGAAATTGTAGAAAGTAATGTAAAGATGGCGGAATTGTTTTCAAAATTTATTGATGAAAACCCACACTTCCAATTACTTGCCCCAACACGTTTAAATACAGTTTGTTTCTCCTTGACTAACGAAACTCTAGCCTCAGACTTTCTTAATAAATTGAATGCGACAGGAAAAGTATTTATGACTGCAACAGTTTATAATGGAAGAAAGGGAATAAGGGCTGCTTTTGTAAATTATAGAACAACTGCTGCCGATATCGAGCTTGCTACAAATGAAATGCTTCAAATTGTGACAGAACTTTAACTTAAAAATTCTGTTTTAAACGCGGAGGTTTTATCTTTGCAGTAATGAATTCAGATATTTTTAAATATATTTTAATTTGCTGTTTTGCTTTAACATTACTTTTTAAAGCGAGCAGTGTATTATCTGTTTTCAAAAATTCTATAAGTGAAATAGAATACTCTAAAGATTCTTCTGAAAAGGAAGAAAAAAAGATTGAAGCTGAGTACTTTGATAATCATCAATTTTCTTATCAGGATTTAAAAGCTCCGATTTTGGTTCCGGTAAAGGTTTTATTGCCCCTGAATTTCTTTGTGCCTGCATATTTCCCCGAGGTTTTAACGCCACCTCCGTCATCAGTAGTTTAATTTCTCTTAATTAAACCGCTGCTGGATAAAACCAGCTGGCCTTTCATTTAAATTTAATAATTCTAACAATATGAAACGAGCAATTTCATTATCATTTGCGGTATTTTTAATATCCGCATCTTTAAAAATCAGTGCGCAAGAAGTTGCACAAACCAACGTGAAACCATTAAATAATTCTTTAGAGATGGTTTCGAAATTACAACCGGTAAGTTTTAATTACGATAAAGCCTGGGCAGAAAAACTGAAGCTTCCTTCAACTTCACAATATGGATTTGTGGGTACTGATGCCAAAGCTGCGGTTCCATCTGTGGTGGCTGTGCAAGCAAAACAATATCCGGCAGGTAAAAATGCTTTTAATTCTGCAACGCTAACCAAAGTAGATTACGAAAGTTTGATTCCGCTTTTAGTTGGAAGTATTAAAGAGCAACAAGAACAAATAGAACAGTTGAGAAAAGAGATTAGCAACTTAAAATCTCGCAACACAAGATAGTTTTTAGTTTAGGGTTGGTTAGGTCGGAATATTTAATATTCCGGCCTTTTTTGTTTTTATAGGGTTATGTAATATCTTGCAAGTAATATCAGATAAACCTTTTTTCTAAGCAAATTTCAAGGCTTAAATTCTATATAATCATTATATGAGAAACATATTTTTCACCTTTTTGATATTCATATCAATAAGTATTAATGCTCAGGAAGTAATTATACCTTCTATCCCTAAACCGCAAAGAGAATTTCGGGCAGCCTGGGTTGCGAGTGTTGCAAATATTAACTGGCCAAGTAAGCTGGGTTTATCTACTCAACAGCAGCAAGATGAAGCAATCGCTTTGTTAGATATGTTGAAGAAAAATAATTTTAATTCCGTAATATTTCAGGTTAGACCACAGGCAGATGCGTTGTATAAAAGTGACCTAGAGCCATGGTCTTACTTTTTAACTGGTAAACAAGGGCAGGCACCAAAACCTTATTACGACCCTTTAACGTTTTGGATTGAGGCAGCACATGAAAGAGGTTTAGAGTTACATGTTTGGTTAAACCCTTACCGGGCGCATCACATTTCTGGCGGTCAACCTTCTGAGTCTTCTGTAGTAAAGAAACATCCCGAATTGGTTTATAAGTTAAAACAAGGCTACTGGTGGTTAGATCCATCGAAAAAAGGAACGCAAGATTTATCAGTAGAAGTTGTAAAGGATATTGTAAAACGATACGATATTGATGGCGTTCACTTTGATGATTATTTTTATCCATATGAAGAATATAATGGTGGAGAAGATTTTCCGGATTCAACCAGTTATGCAGAATATCAAAATGGTGGTGGGCAATTATCCAGAGGTGATTGGCGCCGTGAGCAAGTAAATGTATTTATTCAAAGGGTTTACAAAACAATTAAAGAGGAGAAGAAATATGTTAAATTTGGTATCAGTCCATTTGGAATATGGAGACCTGGTTTCCCGGAATCAATAAAAGGTTTCGACCAGTATGGTAAGCTATACGCTGATGCTAAACTTTGGCTTAACGAAGGTTGGATAGATTATTTTATGCCGCAGTTATATTGGCAGATAAATAATATTCCACAAAGTTTTCCTGTATTATTAGCCTGGTGGCAAACTGAAAATACAAAACAAAGGCATTTATGGCCAGGAATGAATAGTGGTATTGGTGGGGGAGAAAAAAACAGCGATGAAATCATTAATCAGATAATGATTACCAGAGGTATTTTACCAAAATCTCCAGGTGTTGCACACTGGAGTATTGCGGCTTTAACTACCCACGAAAGTTTAAGAAACGATTTGCTTAAAGGGCCATATAAAGAAGAAGCTTTAGTTCCAGCCTCTTCCTGGCTTGATAGTGAAAAACCATTGGCTCCAAAAGTAGAAACTAAGGATAGAGATTCTGATATTTATATAGAATGGAAGCCTGCAAATAAGAAAGATGATTTTAAGTATATTGTTTATACAAACTATGGGGGGAAATGGAGTTATACTATTTTGAATTATAAAAGTCGGTTTCTGCAAGTTCCAAAAACTGTGTTTTCCGATTCTGCTAAATTAATAGCTCAAAATTTACAGGCCATTGCTGTTACTGCTATCGATAGAACGGGTAACGAGAGTGATTTGGATATTTTAAACTTGAATACGCGATAAGCTACCGAGTAAAGCCTACAAATTCTTTACATAGAACTTGTAAAAGATTTGAACGTCAATGTTTGAGGCTTTCTGCATTTAGGAGGCTATAAACAATTATTCAATTTTTACCCCAATCTTGTCTCCTAGTTTGCAGGCTGCGCCAATTAAGCTTGCTGCTACATAATCAACTACTGCCCGGGGTTTGCTATGGTAAGCTTTGTATGAATAAACATCATTTCTCCAAGCATTAAAATTTGATGTGTTCATCTGGTCGATTATGGTCGAGATGTTTTGGCCATAGGCTTTAGTAGTATGCCAAATGCCGCTTGGAATGTAAAATATCTCGCCAGCTTTAATTGTTGCTCTGATTGGGGTTGCATCTCTAAATTTCGGGTATTTCTCATAATCCGGATTCATGATATTTACAGGAGAGCGTGAGGCTAGTAAACCATTTTTACCAGGATACATTAAGTCTTCCTGTTCTTTAGGGAAAACGATCACTTCTTTTTCGCCATAAAGCTGAACTAGCCAAGCATGAACATGATAGGTATCTTTGTGTACTTCATAAGCATTCCCAATGCCACCTATGTGAAGATCCATTGCATTTGAAAGTTTATTCTTCAATACTTTTGCTTTCAGCCAATTTGGGGTTGCCAAATTCAAGTGTAAAGGGGTCATGTAAGTTAACAATTCTGGTAATTGATCCAGAATATTGAATTTTACAGGATAAGGCGCAGGATTTTCTAATGTTCCTTTTTCTGTTAAATCCAGGATTTCGGAAATTGTGTATTTTTCTGTTCCAAAAGTTGTAGTTCTATCCCCGAAATTTTTTCTAAAAAATTCGGGCGTAAAAATTTTGTTTTCACCCCAGGCTTCAGTTGCATTTTCAAGAATTACTGGAGTACCTGTCTTTTGGTATTTTTCTATAAATTCTTTATAAGAGATATTCGATCTTCTATCAATTGTTGTCATTTTGCGAGCGATTAGGGATGAATAACAATGTTTGATTTTGCTATTCTCTAAATTTAGCAAAATTTAATGATCACATTTATATATTTTTATAAAAAATTGCGCTGGGATTTTTTGGGTAGGTTTTTAAACTATAAGCAGGTTAGTTGTTGATATAGCCGTTATTGGCTTATAGCTAAGTGCTTATAAATAATTATAAATGCTATTTGAGAATTTAAAATTCTCGAAGATGTGGAACGTTGTTGTAAAATTAAATTAATGAAGATAGAGCCTGTATCATAATCGGTTATTCGAAAAACTTGTCGCACTGAGCTTCTAATATAATCGTAACAAATTTTCTAATTATGATACAGGCTCTATAAAATTTGTGGATTTTTAATCCATTTTATTCAACAAATAACTTTTAAAACCCTCGAAATCCGCACCTAATTTGTCTGCATGTTGAGGTCTGCTTTCAAGTTCCTTAACCTGTTCAGGGATTTCGATTTTAGCGGCAATCTCGATTGGGAAGATATCCGGGAATTTGCAAGCATGTGCGGTTGATAAAAATACCGCAGCACTTTCATCAGTTGGGTTTTCTTTTCTGTATTTTTCAATTGCCAAATACGCAATTGCAGTATGTGGACAAGCAACATAATCGAATTTAGAATCGATTTCTTTGATTCCTGCAAGCGTTTCATCATCATTGAAACGGTAAGAAGTTACCACTTTTTTTAATGCATCAACATCCTGGTTAAACAAATCCATAATGCGAATCCAATTGCTTGGTGCGCCAACATCCATGGCATTAGAATATGTTTGAGTTGATGGTTTGGTTTTGTAAACACCAGTTTCTAAAAAACGAGGAACTGTATCATTTACATTTGTAGCAGCAATAAATTGCTTAACTGGTAAACCTAATTTGTAAGCCAATAAGCCAGCGCCAATGTTTCCAAAGTTTCCGCTTGGTACAGCGAAAATCACCTCATTTAAACCTTGTTTTTTCAACAGTGCATAGCTGTTGAAATAGTAGAAAGTTTGTGGGATTAACCTCGAAATATTAATCGAATTGGCAGAAGTTAAACGGAATTTTGCGTTTAATTCATCATCGGCAAAGGCTTGTTTAACTAAAGCCTGGCAATCATCGAAAGTGCCTTTTACTTCAATGGCTCTAATATTTTGTCCGTTAGTGGTTAACTGTAATTCCTGTATTGGGCTCACCTTTCCCTCTGGATATAAAATGGTAACACGGGTATTGGGTACGCCTAAGAAACCCAAGGCTACTGCACCACCAGTATCGCCCGAAGTTGCGACTAAAACATCTAACAATTGCTCGCCATCTTTAAGGAAATAAGCCATTACGCGGCTCATAAAACGAGCACCGAAATCTTTAAAAGCTAAGGATGGCCCGTGGAAAAGCTCCAGGACAAAAGTTTTATCATCAAGTTTAACGGCAGGTGCTTCGAAGTTGATGGCATCTTCAATTAAGGCTTTTAAATCCTCAGCCGGAATTTCATCTTTTAATAATGTTGAGGCTACTTTATAGGCGATTTCAGTTAAAGAATATTGCTCAATATTTTGAATAAAATCAGCATCCAGTTGCGGAATTTCTACTGGCATGTATAAGCCTTTATCCTGCGGCATGCTGTTAAAAACGGCCTCTTTAAAAGAAACGCTTAAATCTTTATTATTGGTTGAATATAATTTCATGGTTGGAAGTTTGATGGTTGAATGGTTAGAAGGCTTGGATTTATACTTTCCAATGTTTTTAACTTTTTCATCCTTATTTAATGTCTCTTTTCTTAACAGCTTTCAAGGTTGGAGATTTCAAGATTTCTGGGTTTTATCCCTTAACCTCAATTCCCTCAACCTTCTGCCTTATAGCACTCGTGGTCCTTCGGCATTAATTGAAGAAACAAAGGCTTTGCTGTTAATATTTAGTTTATGTAAATGTTGTTGTTGCGCTTTGGTTATTTTTTTAGCGGTCTCTTCGTCTTTTGTTAAGGCAAAAACTGATGGCCCTGAACCTGAGATTCCGAAACCAATGGCGCCGTTTTCCATGGCTAAGTTTCTCATTACTTCAAAACCTGGAATTAAAATTGAACGGGTTGGTTCTACCAAAACATCTTTCATGCTTCTTCCAATTAAGTCGAAATCGTTCATGAATAATCCGCTAACCAAACCTGCAACATTTCCCCATTGAGTAACGGCATCTTTTAAAAACACCTTGCTGCGAATCATCTGGCGGGCATCTTTCGTAGGTACATCTACCTGTGGGTAAACAATTGCTGCATACATCCCGACGGGCGTTGGCAACGAAATTATATCAAGTGGTTCGTAACTTCTAACTAAAACAAAACCGCCCATTATGGCAGGTGCAACATTATCTGCATGACCGTAACCGCAAGCCAGCTCTTCACCTTTCATGGCAAAAGGAACCAGCTCTTTAGCGGTTAATAAATCGCCCATTAATTTGTTAATGGCATACAAACCCGCAACCGTACTGGCCGAACTCGAACCCAAACCACTGCCAATTGGCATTTTTTTGTGCAGTTCGATTTCTACACCAACATCCATTCGGTTAATATGCTTTAAATAATGCTGAACACTTGCACTAACTGTATTTTTTGCAGCATCTAATGGGAGTTTCCCATCATCGCCAGTAATTCTCTTTATAATTACGCCTGGTGTGTCTGTTAAACGCATTTCAACTTCATCGCCAGGTTCATTAACTGCGAAACCTAACACATCGAAACCGCAAACTACGTTAGCTACAGTTGCCGGAGCGAAAACACGAATCACCCCCAACCCCCTAGAGGGGGCTTTTGCCTTTCCATCGGCGATTTCTAATGTTTCAGCAGGATTTAAATCTTTGTTTGACATCTTTTATATTTTCTCTACCAAGGTTGAAACCTGATAATTATTGTTTTGATTTTTATTTAGTCTTTCCAACTCGCCTGTAGTTCCCTCTTTAGGGGGCTAGGTGGTTTGACCAACATTTATAATATCTGCAAAAACACCTGCGGCGGTAACTTCTGCCCCAGCACCTGGGCCTTTTACCACTAACGGACGAGATTTATATCTATCAGTAGTGAAAGAGATAATGTTATCGCTGCCAGAAAGCATATAAAAAGGATGACTATCATCAACCATTTGCAGGCTGATTTCTACATTGCCATCTTCCAGTTTACCGATGTAGCGTAAAACTTTTCCATCATTCGCCGCCTTATTTTTCAAGTCTTCAAAGTAAGCTGCGTTTTTCTGCAATTCAGCATAAAAATCTTCAACAGAAGTTGCATTTAAGCATGCTTCAGGTAAAATATTATCTATTTTAACGTCAGCAGCTTCTAAAGGATAGCCAGCATCGCGAGCCAGGATTAACATTTTACGCATGAAATCTTTTCCATTTAAATCATCACGAGGGTCTGGTTCGGTATAACCCAATTCCTGAGCTTCCTTAACAGTTTGGTAAAACCCAGCTTCTCCTTTAAAATTATTGAAGATATAAGAAATTGTTCCAGATAAAATCGCTTCAATACGGGCAACTTTATCGCCGCTCATCATCAGCTCTTTCAGCGTACGGATGATTGGCAAACCAGCGCCAACATTGGTTTCGTAATAGAAATCTACACCGAATTTACGGGCAGTATCTTTAAACGATTTATATTGAGCAAAATCGGCAGAATTACCTTTTTTATTACATGTAACCACCGAAATACTACTTTCAAAAACCCCTTGGTAGAACTCGATTGGCGTTTCGGCCGCAGTGTTATCCACAAATACGCAGTTTGGCAGATTCATGGCTTTCATTTTAGCTACAAATTCAGCTAAATCTGCCTGTTCGCCATTAGAACTTAATTCGCTTTCCCAGTTTTCTAATGATAAGCCATCAGCGTTGAAAATCATTTTACGGGTGTTGCAAATTCCGGTAACCTTAACTTGTAAATCATTATTTGCAGCAAGGAAAGGCATTTGTTCTTTTAGCTGGTTAAACAAAGTTTTACCAATGTTGCCCGTTCCTAAACAGAAAATGTTTAGCGTACGTTTTAAATCAGTAAAGAACGCATCGTGCACTGCATTTACCGCTTTCGATAAATCTGCTGCGCTGATGATAACTGAGATGTTATATTCTGAAGAACCTTGTGCAATGGCTCTAACATTAATACCGTTACGGCCTAAAGCATTAAACAATCTACCACTCATGCCTGGTGTACGTTTCATGTTTTCGCCAACGATAGCTAAAACGGCTAAATTGTTTTCAACTTCTGGTAAAGCCAGTTTATTGGCGTCTAATTCCAGTTCAAATTCCTTTTTTATTAATGCGATTGCCTGACCCGCATCTGTTGGTTTAACGGCGAAAGTAATGCTATGTTCTGATGATGATTGGGTAATTAAAACCACATTAATCTGCTCACGAGAAAGCAAAGAAAACAATCTGCCACTAAAACCAGCCTTGCCAACCATTCCGCTTCCGGTTAGGTTAATGATACTGATATGGTCTATAGACGAAATGCCTTTTATGGGTAAGTTTGATGCTTTAACATCGCTTTTTATATAAGTTCCTCCGAAGTTAGGCTCAAAAGTATTTTTAATTACAATTGGAATTTTCTTCATGAAAGCAGGAATCATCGTTGGCGGATAAATCACTTTCGCTCCGAAATAACTCAATTCCATTGCTTCTGTATAACTTAATTCTTGTAAAGAAAATGCTTTTTTAACGATGCGTGGATCGGCAGTCATCATACCGTTTACGTCCGTCCAGATTTCAATTTCTTCTGCATTTAAAGCTGCACCCCAAACTGCTGCGGTATAATCAGAACCTCCGCGACCTAAAGTAGTAATTCTTCCTGCAGCATTGCTCGAAATAAAACCAGTTACAAAAAGCACTTTGTCTTTATTAGCCTGGTAGAAATTTTTAATTAACATTTCAGTTAATTCGGTATCAACCTTTGCTTGCCCAAAGTTGCTATCGGTTTTTATTAACTCTGCTCCGTTAACGTAAATTGCGTTGCCAAAATTTTGCGCTGCAATATGTGCAATCATGAAACTCGAGCAACGTTCACCATAACTCAAAATCTGGTCTTTGGTTTGCAAACTCAACTCACGCAAGTTGGCTACTGCTTGTAATAAATCTTCTAACTCATTGAAGAAGATTTTTAACCGCGTAAACACCGGGTTTTGAGCTGCTGCTGGTAAAAGCGAACGGATAACCGCGAAATGCCTAGCCTCAATTTCTTTTAAATGGGCGTCGTAATCTTCGCCACGTTCAGCCATTTCGGCCATATCGGTAAGCAAATTGGTTACACCACTCATCGCCGATAATACAACTACCGGATTGTTCTTCTGTTTTTCTTCGCCAACCAGGCGTAAGAGGGTTTTAATGTTCTCGGCCGAACCTACGGATGTGCCGCCGAATTTTAATACTTTCATTAGTTTTTGGTTTTAATGAATCTTGCACGTTGCTTGTTAATTATCGTTTTGTGCCGTTTTCAATGGTTTTGGTTTAAAAAAAAAGCGTCCCGACTTGGGTCGGGACGCTTTCTTTGTTTATCTTTTTTTCAATTTACAACAAATTAGCCTCCCAGGTTTTCTCCGGTGGTAATAATAATCGTTGTAATAATTGATGTGTTAAAATTCATGTCGTCTTTGTGTACTTTGTACACCGTAAAGTAGGAGATAATTTTTTTAAAATGCAAATATTTTTTAAATTTTCTTTCGAATATTTTAATAAAACGTTTAAGTAGGTGAAATAACTGCATTTTTTGAACTGGAAACCAATTTGGGTTTTTATTAAATATTTGTTAGTCTGAGCTTGTCGGCGACTTTTTATTTTATTGCTTGAAATTTGTCCTTCGGCTACGCTCAAGATGACATTTCGATTGAGAATAGAGGGAAAAATATTTAGAAAAGCAAGGTTTTGTACATATCGGTTGCAACAGTCCTGCCACTTACTACAATCTTTTAAAAACTTCTGTCATTATGTTCTTGCTATTTAAAGGTATTTACTCGACTGTCAGGTTTAGAAACTAAGTTTTTGGCTAAAGCCCCATTCTGCATCATAAAAAACAGGCAGCTAAAGCAGCCTGCAATTAGATGCCGAGTGTTTAAACAAATTGCTTGATAAGCATTTTCGAGTTCATTGCCGTTGGTTTTAACCAACGGATAAAAGAATAAAGAGATTACATGCAAAATTAAGCTTGCTCAATTTGCTCCAAAAATGAATGTGTAAAGTAGCTGGAAGAAAAATACTAAACCACTCAAGATAGCTACAGTCAAAAATTTCTTCCTAAAGTACAATACTAAAGCAATTGCAATAATTACAACAAGTGCACAGCTAATGAAAATAAAAGGTTTTGTAACTTCATAAAGTATACTCGATGGTATAAAATCATTAACCAGTTGAAATTTAGCCTGAATAATAGGTGTTAAATTCCAAATTAAGATTAGCACTAAAACGGGCAACGAAATTAGGGCTTAAACCCTTAGGTTGTTATTTGGAGGGAATGACTTTTCCATACTTACCTAATCCCAATAAAAATCTCTACTTCTGATGCTGCTCCTAGCTGAGATTTTGCGCCATAAACCTCGAAATCGGCATTATAAGTACGATATAATGCAATGTCGTTCGCCCAGATTTCTTTCCAGTTTTCTATAACGGCATTTGGCATTTCACCTTTTGCAACATATCTTAAAAGCCTTTTGTTATTAATTTCTCTACCAACTAAACCATCGGGAATACTAGCTAACGAACTTACTCGCTGCCCTATAATGGTTGTGTACTTACCTGTATAATCACTTTCGTAATCCGTATAAACAGCGTAAATATCTTCGCTTTCTTTATTCGGTATTTTATTAAAAACCTCTTCGCCATAAAATCTGCTCCAGAGTTGGCCTAAATCTGTAGCTGCCTGGTTGTTTTGGTTAGAGGTTTCTACTGAAATGCCAATAATTTTGAAGTTTTCCATGTTTAAGTTTTTAACGAAGATATTGCTTGTAACAGGGATTTTGAGTTTATGTTTTCAACAAAATTTAGTCATGGCATTCGTCACCCTGAATTTATTTCAGGATATTTTATGCTATTAAGATGCTGAAATAATTACCATTGACGTTTTTGTATAATGTTTTAAACCATTTAAGGCACCTAAGAAAATCTAAGCTGCTCCATGGTCTGTGTCTTTACAGAACATAATCCATTCATTCCCTTAATTTAGTTACTGTTAATGTCATTTATAGTGATTTTTATGAAATAAATTAACCCTCAGCATGACGAGTATTTTAGATTTCTCTGTTCCGCTTTGCTCCAGTCGCAAAAGGACGGAAAAACTTTTGTTTTTAAACCCGATGGGAGCGAACACCCCCGATTTTTTCATCGGGGTAAAGCGTACAGCGGGATTAACATTAAAATGAAAAACAGGTTTTGCTTTCCAAAAAATCAATCTTAATTTCATCTTCCATTTTTACATCTCACATCTTACATCCTTTTTATACCTTTGTTACAAATATGCAGGGCTTAGTTATTAAATCTACGGGAAGTTGGTACCGCGTTTTAGCCGATGGTGGCGAACGTTACGATTGCCGGATTGTGGGGAAATTCAGAATGAAAGGGATTAAAACCACTAATCCTATTGCTGTTGGCGATCGGGTAAAATTCGAGCTTGAAAAGGATAGTAATCAGGGTTTAATTAATGAATTACTAGCCCGGAAAAACTACATTATCCGCAAATCGATTAATTTGAGTAAGCAAGCTCAAATTCTGGCTGCGAATTTAGATATGGCCATCTTGGTGGTTACACTAGCATCTCCAAGAACTTCTTTAGGCTTTATAGATAGGTTTTTAGTTACTGCCGAGGCTTATGATGTGCCTGCTGTTTTAGTTTTTAACAAGCTGGATTTATTTAGCAAAGAGGGCTTAGGAATTTTACAGGAGTTTAAAGATATTTACGAAAATATTGGTTACCCATGTTATCAGGTTTCTGCTTTAAAAGGCATTAATATTCCGATTATTCAAGAGCTAATTACCGATAAAATTACACTGATTTCTGGTCATTCTGGCGTTGGTAAATCGAGTTTAATTAATGCGCTTTTACCGGATAGAGATTTACGTACCGGCGAAGTTTCTGACTGGAGTGATAAGGGGCAACATACCACAACCTTTGCCGAGATGTTCGAATTACCTCAAGGTGGTTTTATTGTAGATACACCAGGAATTAGAGAATTGGGCGTTATCGATATAGAAAAAGAAGAGTTAGGACATTTCTTTAGAGAAATTTTTAAAACTTCGCATAATTGCCGTTTCAATAATTGCAGGCATGTTAACGAACCTGGTTGTGCTGTAATTGAAGCTGTGAATAATGATGAAATTGCAGTTTCGAGGTACGAAAGTTACCTGAGCATTTTTCATGGTAACGATACAAGGCACTAGGCTTGAGGTGAAAAATTAAGTATGATATTATAAATGAGCACGAATTGTTATCCGTGCTCATATTGCCTGGCACTTATTTCTTTTTTGAAGTTTTAGGCACAATAAAGTCGCTCATATAACTGCACTCGGTTGTTGCTATTGCATAAAAAGGTGTTTTAGCATATTTTAATTTCATCTCTTTAAAGTATGGATTGTTATAATTTGCCTTAATAAAATCTTTATACTTCTGATTATCTTTATTGTAATAACTGAAAGAAAATGGGCTACTATTTGTATTAATTTGCTTTTGCGCACATTTTGCAAGCATAAAAGTACATTTTGCTTTGAAATTGGCATTTGTACTCAAGGCTCTGGCTTTTAAATACCAGGCTTTTGCTGTTTTTGCTTTTTTATAATCTACATCATAATTAAATTTAGATTCTGCATAACCATCGTAAGACGACCAATCGTAGCTGATTAAAAACCAACTGTTGCCATAATAACCAGTTTGATAGACAGCATTAGCCATTTTGTAATAATATAAAGCTGCGTTTTTTTTATCGCTGGTAATTAATTTTTGCAAACGCAACATCTCTACCGCAAAAGTTTTTTTAGTAATTGATGCTTTACCTACCTGATATTGTTTTGGGTAGTCATTTATGGTTTCTATAAATGGATTTGCATAGAGTTTAGTCTCGCCTTCTGTTGCATACCAATTTTCGGGTGCAAAATAGTTATAATCTGGAGATACTTTATTAAAAATTTCTACAGCTTTGGCATAGTTATGTGTACGTAAATACGTTGTTCCGTAAAGCTCATAGAAATCATCGTCTTTTAATTGATTTAGCGCTTTCGAAAGTAAACCATTCATATTATCTGCTGGCTTTGCATTCTTGAGATTTGCTAAATCTCGCATACTTTTTGGTGTTAAATTTTTCTGCCAGAAAGTGATGGTTTTATAGGATATGTTTTTAAATAATGAATTTTCATTAAGCTTTTTATACTTTAAATCTCCCTTAACCATGGCTAAAGCTGCTTTTGCAGTATCGCCCATTTTTAAATAAGCAGGGGCTAAAATTTGCTGGTAAAAATTTCTTGTTGTTATTGTAAATCGATTATTACCATTTCCGTACCATTCGTAATAATAATTTCCATTTTTTTGTTGCTCCTTATTTTCTTCAAATCGCTTTGCATCAAGCCATTTTAAAGCAGGCAGCAAATCGTTTTCATTAAAGCTATTGCCCTTTTTAATATTTTTTGATTTTATTAAAAGCTCTATAATCCTGTATTGATTGTTTAATCTTTCAGGTAATTTATCTGGATTTAGCGAGTTTAAATAGCTCGATGCCAGAGCATCCTTGTTTTCCATCCAGGATAAGTAAGCTGCAGTTAAAGTACCTAATTCTGGTTGAGGGTATTTTTTTTCAGATGCAAGCCTTACAGAGAAATCTCTTATCTGATGTAGATGTTTTCGGTTTTGATTACGGATGCTGTCTTGGTATTTTAAATTCTTTTCAGCATCATCGAAATAATAATTGTAACCTATTTTAGCAATGTCATCGTCACTAATTAAGCTGTTTTCCAATTTATTTACTTCACGCACCAGGAGCGAACCGCTTAACAAACTTTTAGGACTGTATTCGTAAACTTTCTCTAAACTTTCTAAATCAGTGTCTGGATTTCCAAAGCCATTTATCGCCCAGATGTTAGTTTTATCTGCATTGTTTTTAGCATATTTTAGAACGCCATTAAGTGGTGAGCTTGTGTAATAATAATTTTTATAGGCTTGTACGCGACGTTCAGGATTACTTGCGAAAACTTTGGAAAATAGATAAGCTGCCTCTGCGGGATTACCCAATTTACGAACCGAGCCTGCATACAATGCTTCGGCCCATCCTTTTACGGCACTTTTACTTTTGTTTTCTTTTATGAATTTTTCGTAAACGTTTTTACAATCTTGATAAAGACCTGCATAATGAAACATTCTTGCCGTTTGATAAGCATAACGTAACTTTAAAAATGCATCTTTTTCCTTTTCAATTAAGCTTAAACCTTCTTTTGCTTTTTCTTCCATACCTGCAGAATCTCTTGGTGCGGGGTTCCATTCATTCCAGGTTGCACTAGCAAATGGTTCGCAGCTTTTTGCATATACGAAGTATTTTAATGCTTCTTTGTTTTTAGCAAGCCCTAATAGAAAGGAGTTTTTGCTTAAACTATCGGGTAAATTGGTTTTTATACTATAGTTATTAAGCAATGCGCTGGTTGCACTGTCGCTGGCATACATCACTTTGTAAACATCAGCTTCTTTAATATCAAGATATTTTGCCCATTCATTGCTGTTTATATCCGACTCGCTTTCCTTTTCGGAATCGCTGTATAAATATGCCATTTCGGTAAAAGCGAATGGGCTATAATCATCGCCTTGCGTATTGTTGTGGAAGTAAGAAACGTAATAATCGTAAGGGTCGATTTCACCTCCACATGCAACATTTATGGCAATTTCGCCGAAGTAAGCCAAAATAAAGGCGCTAAAAATTATCGATAACTTTTTGAAGGTTGTCATGTTTAAATGTTTTTAAAAGGTCGGTATCGAGATGATAGAAAACGAGATTTCGGTCTTCCGGGTTTAAATATCGGGATAAAAAGTGAGATGAAACAAGCAAATCATTCAAAGAAATTTCTTCCCACCTTATAACATCGCCTTTTCTTAAGCCAGCCTGTGGATAATCCATTTGCAAATCATAAAGAATAGAGTTTTCTCTTCTTTTAAAAAGTTTTTTATCACTCAATTGCACCTTACTTATCCGTTTTGAAATACCTTGATATTGCTGTTTTCTAAAAACAACTGCCCAACTGAAAAGAGGTAAAGCAACATCTATTTTTAATGGATATTTTTCCAGCTCATTTTTGAGGTAGGTTTCCATTTCTTGCATGTTTAAAATAGAATTTTGTTCGCCATACTTTCTTAGATTACCCATGTTGTAGCACATCAAAATTACTTTTTTTACAGGTGGAATTCCGCTGGAAACCAGATTTTTAACCTGGTGTAACCTTAATGTAACCGATATTTCTTTTCCTTTTAGCGATGGATTGGAGATGAGTTTTTTTAAAAAGCTAAAATATTTATCCCTTGTGTTTTGAGTCCAATCGCAATCTATTTGAAGCTCTTTGTAGTTTTGCTTGCCGGCCTGCTTAACCTTTGCGGTAACAAATTTCGAAATTCGCTCGGCCAGAAGTGTGCTTTGTGCTTCGCTTAAATTATTAAAAATATTATTAACCAGATACACCACCGGAATAATATCTATTTGTTTTGGCAAGGAATCAGTAAAACTTATCGGAGAAACAGGAACAGGTTCTTGGGTATCAGGATTTAAATCAACATCCATAATGCGTACATATAAAGATTTCGATTTAAATTTATTGAGATACTCAGTTTCTTGTTTTTGGTTTTTATACTGTGTTCGCCAAAAATAAAAGGTAGGGTGTACGGCGAACTTTGGTTTACAGGCGGTAAACAAAAGTGCAATAATTACTAAAATACTTATCTTGTGCATATTAATCAGATTCCCAAAAGTAGTATAAAATGCGTGCAGTTTTACAAAGAGTTACCCAGGCAAGTTGTGTAGTGGATGGAAATATAACGGGCCAAATTAAAACAGGTTTTCTTATCCTTTTAGGAATTGAAGATGCCGACACAATTGAGGATTTAGATTGGCTGGCACAAAAAATTATCGGGCTGCGTGTATTTGCTGATGAAAACGATTTGATGAATAAAGCCCTTGCAGATGTTGGCGGAGATATTCTTTTAATCAGTCAGTTTACTTTGTTTGCCGCAACCAAGAAAGGAAATAGACCGGGCTTTACAAAAGCAGCTAAGCCCGAAGTTGCCATTCCGCTTTATGAGAAAATGATAGAAAAGTTAACTTCTTTACTTGGAAAAAAGATTGAAACCGGAATTTTTGGTGCCGATATGAAAGTAAGTTTGTTAAATGATGGGCCGGTTACCATTTTAATTGACACTAAAAATAAAGAGTAATGAATCGCTCAAAGTCAGGTAATTTCGACTATCTTTTTTTATCAGTATTTATTCTGTTGAAATTTATTTTAAGCTATGCTTTAGTTAACGAGGTTTATGAACTTCATCGTGATGAATTTTTACATTTAGATCAAGCCAATCATTTGGCTGCAGGCTTTACATCGGTTCCACCTTTAACTTCTTTGTTCTCTATAATTATTAAATTTCTTGGAAATGGTATTTTTTGGGTGAGGTTTTTTCCTGCTCTTTTTGGTGCATCAACAATGGTTTTTGCCTGGTTAATTGTAGAAAGATTAAAAGGAAGTTTATATGCTAAATGTTTGTTAGCAGTAGCCTTTGTATGCTCGGTATTTATAAGACTAAATATTCTTTATCAACCAAACTCTTTCGATGTTTTAGCCTGGACGGCCATGTTTTATTGCCTAATTAGTTATTTCGAAAATAATAAACCAAAATACCTTTATTATTTCGCCATTTGGGTTGCTTTAGGCTTTTTGAATAAGTACAATATTCTTTTTTTAGTGCTAGGTCTTTTGCCTGCAATTTTAATGACATCCAAAAGAACGGTTTTTACACGCAAGCATTTGTATTTTGCTATTGCGGCTGCCTTATTAATTATTTCGCCGAATGTAATCTGGCAAATTACCCATCATTTTCCGGTGATTCACCACATGAAAGAACTTGCAGAAACACAATTGGTACATGTTAAGCGGGTTGATTTCTTTAAAGATCAGATTCTATCTTTTGTTAATGATATTTTTGTTCTTCTGGCAGCTTTTATAGGTTTTGCAATTTACAAACCATTTAGAAAGCATATTTGGGTAATTCTAGCCTATATTTTTACGCTGCTTATTTTTGGTTACTTTAATGCAAAAGCCTATTATGCTTTAGGTTTATACCCTGTTTTATTAGCTTTTGGAAGCGTTTACCTTAGTGAAGTTATAGGTAAAAAATCTATTCTTGCTTCTCTGCTTATGGTATTTATAATTAGCTTTTTTGCTTACATCACACCAATTATGATGCCTGTGTACTCGCCCGAGCATATTGCGGCAAATCATAAAAGGTACGAAAGGGTAGGTGCATTGAGGTGGGAAGATGGTAAGAATCATGATTTGCCACAAGATTATGCTGATATGCAAGGTTGGAAGGAGCTTGCAGCAATTGTCGATTCGGCATATTCTAGGGTAAAAGATAAATCTGCCGTTGTTGTACGAACTGATAATTATGGGCAGGCTGGAGCTATTAATTATTATTCGAGATACAGAAATATAAACGCAGTTTCTTACAATGCCGATTATCTTTATTGGTTTAAAATGGATAAGCCTATTAAAGATTTAATTTTGATAAGAGAAGCTGGCGAAGCTGACCCGCAACGAAAAAAGGAAAAGCCGTTTTTTAATAGAATCACAAAAATTGGTGAGTTGAAAAATCGATGGTCTAGGGAAAAGGGAGCGAGTGTTTTCTTGTTAGAGGGAGCAAAAATAGATGTTAACAGCAGATTGAAATCAGAAATAGAAGAAAGACAAAATGACCATTAACGAAGCACAGGAAACTGTAGATAAATGGATTAAAACTACCGGAATCCGGTATTTTAACGAGCTAACCAACACAGCCATTTTAATGGAAGAAGTTGGTGAGGTAGCAAGAATTATGGCTAGAAAGTATGGGGAACAATCTTTCAAAAAAAGCGATGAGGATGTAAATTTAGCTGATGAAATGGCAGATGTGATGTTTGTGCTGATTTGTTTGGCTAATCAAACAGGAATTAACCTGACTGATGCGCTTGAAAAAAATCTACAAAAGAAGACCATCCGCGATGCAGACAGACATAAAAATAATGAAAAGTTAAGGTAGTTGTTTTATTAACTTAATCTACATATTCCATTAAAGTTCTGTAGGCAACAAATCGGTTTTCAAATCGTTTATTTAAATCTTGCTGTAAGGCAGGAGCAAATACAGATTGATATTCATTATATTTTTCTAAACTTTCTGCAACATATTGTGCACAGTAGGTAACACCTTCGTTCGGCGAATCTAATACTTTTAACAAGCGATGAGATACAAACATACCGGTATCCATAACCTGAGGAATGTGTGTTTCCTGCATCCATTGTAACCACTCTTCGGCAGCTGTATCTTCTAAAATTAAAGTAACATTGTATAATAACATAGCGCAAAGATAGTAAATAAGCATATTGCGATTAAAAATCTGTAAGTAATTTTATTTAGCAGCAAGGGTTATTTATTTTAGCAAAATGATTTCAATAACAACGTCGTCTTCAGAACAAGATTTAGAAGGTATTTTAAAACTGCATAAAGAAAATTTATCATCCAATTTATCTATTGAAGAAAAACAAAATCAAGGTTTTGTTACCGTAGCGCATAGCATGATAGATTTAAAAAAAATGCAGCAATATGAGCCAAATATTATTGCAAAGGATGGAGAAAAAGTGATTGCCTATGTTTTAGGTATGACTGCAAAATCAAAAGATGATATTCCGATTTTAGTTCCGATGTTTAATGGTTTTAATTATATAGAATACAAAGGAAAGCCTATTTCTGAGTATGCTTATATCGTGGTGGGGCAGGTGTGTGTCGATAAAAATTATCGTGGTCAAGGCTTGTTTGATAAGTCATATCAAGCTTATAGAGAATATTTCCAAACCCTTTACGATTTTGCTGTTACCGAAGTTGCGACAACTAACCTAAGATCTATTAACGCTCATAAAAGACTTGGTTTTGAAGAAATTTATAGAGCTAAGGATGAAAATGGGTTAGAATGGAGTGTAGTAATCTGGGACTGGAGAAAATAAAAAAAGTCATAAATCTCCTTTTATTTTTTAGTTAACCATAAAATTTTCGAACTTAGGGCTTTACCTCATATTTAAATTTTCACCCCTCAATGAAATACTACATCTGGCATTTTAGTAAATATAGATTTTTTAAAGCCTTCGTAGCAGTTGGAATTTTAACAACGATTTGTTTTTTCGCCTTTGTATCAGAAGACAGAAATGTTTTTGCACCCAATTTTTTCTTGAGGTCTTTATCAGATATATATTCTGTGCTGCAATTTCCAACTCATACATTATTTTGGGAATTTTTCAGTTATAATAATGGGCTATACTTTGCAGGGTTAGTTATAAACTCGCTTTTATTTGCTTTTATAATAGAAATAGGTATTGTGAGCGAAACTGTTTACAAACTCAAAAAGGAAGAAGGTAAAGAAGAAAAAAAGGCTTAAACACCGTCGCCTCGTAAATTTCTAAACCTTTTTCTGGCTTCTGCACTGTACATGCTCCCCGGATAATCGGTAATTAGTTTTTGGAAATAAATTTTTGCCTGCGCAATATCGTTTAGTTTTTTCTCGTATAAATCGGCAAGGGTAAATAAGGCATCATCAGTCCATATTCCATCTTTAAAATCTTCAGTAATTTTTTTCAAAATGTCTGCAGCTTTTTGATAGTCATCAGCTTTGATTAAAATTTTGGCTTTACTCATTAAAATAGCATCTGCTAAAGAATTATTTGGATAAGCAATGGAAATGCTATCTAATTTTTTAATCGATTTGTCAGGCAAATTTCTGAACAGTAACATTTCCGCATCCGCATACATTTTTAATGCACTGCTATCGGTTGGGGTTTGTGTGTTGTCGGTTATTAGCAAGCCAAGGTTTAAAGCATCGTTAGCAATAAGCTGCGATGTCGCTGCTTTAAGTACTAAACATTGACCGTTGCTGTATTCAAAATTTCCCTGATAGAAAGAAAGTTTTGCACTTCTGTATCGTGCCTCGTTTCCTATTGCCTGTCCTTCAAATTGTTTACTTACCTGTTCATAAACAAGAAAAGCTTCCCAAGGTTGTGCGGTTAAAATATAAATATCACCTAAATCAAGCTTTAATTGCCCAATTTCGGTCGAACTAATTCCCGGAAGCTTTATTGCTTCTTCGAGAGCAATTTCTGCTTTCGAAGGCTGATTTAAATAGTAAGCTTGTAATGTAGCCCATTTTTTTATTGCAAAAAGTGTGTTTTTATTTTTGCCATTTTCATCTAACAAAACCTGGTAATCTTTGGCCAGTAATTCTAAATCTGCTGTATTGTATTTTCCTTTGGTTTGGATGTTATACTTGGTATTCAGCAATTCAATTTTCGATGGTAAATAATATTGGTTTTCTTTACCTTTTGTTAAAAGGTATTCGTAAGCTTTAATTGCCGAATCGTAAGCGCCATTATCCACAAAAGTATAAACTGCATTAAATAGAGTACTTCCATCGGCTTTTTTCCTTTTATCATAAGCGATTAACTGGCGCAAAGCCATGTCATATTCTTGCTGTTGAATGTAATTCCAGGTTAAAAGCTGAATGTAAATTTCTACATCTGGTTCTTTCTGAATTTTTTTTAAAATACCAACCTGAAAAGTCTGATAATCATTTTTATCTTCAAAAAGCATTGATAGTATAGCCTCTGCCTGTGGTAATAATTGAGGTTTACTGGGTAAAATATCCAGATATTCCTGCATAAGCATTGGCTTATCTTTTTTAAAGCGATAAATATTCAGTAGTTCAAAGGCGAATGCTTTATCATCGTTCATTAACTTCCTGCCTTGTTTAAAGGTTTGAATTGCATATTCATAATTTTCATATCGATAAAAATTATTAGCAAGCATTCTTATCTTAAATTCATCTTTTGGAAGTTTACTAATCACATCCGTAAAAATTTTATTTGCAGCTTGTGCATCCCCTTTTTCTTGATAAAGTTTACCTAATGCAATGGAATAAATTTCGGGCTGTGGAGATTGTTTAATTTGCTTTTTAACTATTTTTTCGGCAACATCATATTTTTTCAGCTTTAAAAGCGTATTAAAGTAAATATCGAAATAGCCTTCATTATTAGCATTGGAGAATAACCTTTCAAAAACTACAGCAGCTTTTTCATATTCGCCCTCCTGATAATATTGAATCCCTAGTGCATCTTCATCAGGTGTAATTTGCCTGTTCTGGCGAAGGCTTTGTGCGCTTGCCGAGCAGAAGAAAAACATAATTAGGATGAAGACGAATCGATTCATATTACTAAAATAGAAGATTTAAATGTAACATTTTAATACCTCTTTCTTTGAAGCATAGGCATATATAAAACGTATTTTAAATGTTACCTGTATTTTATTTTGTCTTTTTATTTTAAATACTAAATTGAAACTGTAACGGCAGGAAACTAGTGTTGGTAACATTCTTAATGTATTTAGCCTTTAAGCTGCTTGGTTATTATATTTTTGTTGTCCCATAGAGGAATTAAATATGTTGAAGAAATTTATTTTATTGGTTTTAGTCGCTTTTGTTTGGGCCTGCAAAGGTTCGGATGAGCATAAGATTATTCCTGTAGATAATTTTTTCAGAACTCAGGATAAAGCCTACTATCATGTTTCGCCTGATGGTAAATGTTTATCTTATTTAAAATTACAAGACAAAAAACTAGAGCTTTTTGTTGAAGACATTGCAACTGGAACGAGTACGCAGATTACGCATTTAACCGAAAAGAGTATTAGCTTTTACTTCTGGACAAGCAATAACGAAATTATCTATTACACCGAAGACGAATCGAAAGAGCGCAAGTCTGATTTGTTTGTTGTAGGTAAGGATGGCAAAAATCAAAAGCAATTAAGTTCGAACGAAAAAACAAGACTAAGGGTAATTGAAGATCAATTAATTGACGATAAATACATAATTGTTGCATCCAATAAAAGGGATTCTACTGTTTTTGATGTATATCGTTTAAATGTACGTAGCGGCAAAATGGATATTGCAGCAAAAAACCCTGGTAATATTACCGATTGGGTAACCGATAATAAAGGCATTCTGAAAATTGCCGTTGCAAGCGATGGCGTAAATGAAACACTACTTTATCGGGAGAATGAAAGCCTTCCATTTAAACCCGTTATTACTAATAATTTTGAAACCACGCTTCAACCTGTTGCCTTTGCAGAAAATGAGGCAGATGTTCTTTTCGCAATATCAAATGTTAACAGAGATAAAAATGCTCTTGTTGCACTCGATTTAAAAACAGGAAAGGAAAAGCAAGTCCTTTTTGGAAATGATACTTTGAATGTTGTTGATGCTAAATATTCAAAAGCCAAAAGGAAAATGATTTTTGTTACCTGCGAAACCTGGAAAAAAGAAAAGCATTACCTGGATGATAGTACAAGGGTGGGATATTCCAAAATAGATAAGCTTTTGCCGAATACCGAATGGCGTATTATGGATAAGGATAAAGGTGATAATGTTTTTGTAGTTAGAACTTATACTGACAAAAATCCGGGCTCTTATTATTTATATGTTAGCAACCAAAATAAGTTAAAAAAACTTGCCGACATAAATCCTTCTATAAACGAGGAAGATATGAGTGCAATGAAGCCGATATCTTACAAAAGTAGCGATGGTTTAACCATAAATGGGTATTTAACGCTTCCAAAAGATAAGAAGCCAACAAATTTGCCTGTTGTTGTTTTGCCACACAACGGTCCTGGTTTTAGAAATACCTGGGGTTATAATGCCGATGTTCAATTCCTGGCAAATAGAGGCTATGCAGTATTGCAAGTAAACTATCGAGGTTCTACAGGTTATGGTAAAGCTTTTTATACAGCAGGTTTTAAGCAATGGAGCGATAAAATTCAGGAAGATGTTAATGATGGCGTAAAATGGCTTATACAAAAGAAAATTGCTAATCCTAAAAAAATTGCAATTTATGGCAATGGATTGGGTGGATTTATAGCGCTTAACTGTTTGTATAAAAATAACGATATTTATAGTTGCGGAGGTTCAAATTCTGGTGTCATTAATTTGTTTAGCTATTTTAAAACGATTCCGCCATTCTTAAAATCGAATTTGCAGATGTACTACGAAATATTTGGCAACCCGGAAACCGATACCGACTATACCCGCTTTGCATCACCAGTTTTTCATGCAGATAGGTTTAAAGCACCTGTGTTTTTTGCGCAAAACCCAAAAGATCCGCGTGTTGATGTTACCATTGGTGTACAGTTTATTAAGGAGCTGAAAAAACGTAATGTTTCAGTAACTTATATAGAGAAACAAGAAGGACCTAATCCGGTTCTTCGCCAGCAAGGCAGAACTGCTTTGTATAAAGCATTGGAAGAGTTTTTAAAAGAAAACCTAGGTAAGAAATAGGTTATGGCTTTGGAAAAGAAGAGTGGGTATCGTAAGAATTTTTCGTTGAGTGTAACCTTTATCGTTTTAATTTCGATACTCTTCATCCTATCCTTATTTCTGGCTTTTAACTATAGTAAAAAATCTATAGAGAACGAGTTTGTATCAGAAAAAGTTAATGTTTTAGAGCAGAGTATTAAGCCATATAACGAGTTTTTTCAAAATAAAATGCCAGAAGTATCCTATTACAATGGTTTTTTAGATTCTTCTACTGCATCGAAATTTGTAGATACAGTGGTGCTTAAATATCCATTTATATCTAAAGTAACTTTTTACGATACCGAGGTTAAAAACGCATCGGTAAGAGACGGAATTAATGCTAATCATTTAGGTATAGGTCCAAAATATATTTATCAGTTTGGTAAAGGCATAAAATCTGATTCAGTTAAGTTATATTCTGAAGATAATACCAATTCTTTCGATGTAAGCGATGATTTTAATGCGATGGCTTACAAGCTGGCTACATTTGTTGGGCAGCTTGATACTACTGTTGTGCCTACGCAAGAAGAACTTTTTACCAACTTTTCGGTTGTAAACTCGAATGATAATAAAATCAGCTACCTGAATATTCCAAGAAGGGAGGACTTAAAGGTATACAAGCAGATGATGATGCGAAAGCTGAATCCTTCTCCAATATATCAACAGGATATGATGGTTTTTCAGCTCGAGCCAAGTAAAATCAAAATTATTAATACGCGTCCATTGTTGTATCAAAACATTAAGGTGGAGCCGATGACCTACGACCCGATAGATACATCAGATGAAAATATAACAACCGAAATTGCTTTACCTGGTGCGTTTTCCGATTTCAAATTGTATTTCACTTCTTCAAAATCTTACATCAAGAAAGAAATATTTATTTATTTTATGCCGATAGCATTGGTGTTATTATTGGTTTATGGCGTTTTGCTTTTGGTTGCATTTTTAATCTATCGAAATCTAAACATCAACAGTAAAATGTTTAAGTTGCAATACGATTTTGTGAATAACCTAACCCACGAATTTAAAACACCGGTGAGTGTAATTAAAATTGCAGGAAATAATATTAAAAGCGCAACAGCTTTAAGTCAGAGAGAACAGCAACTTTATGGTAAAATTCTTGATGAGGAAGCCGATAAGCTTAATGGCTTAATGAATAAATTATTAGCCTTTACACAAATAGAAAATAAAGCAATTATACTAAACCACGATTCGGTAAATATTGAGGATTTTATTGAAAGTACAATCGAATCGCATACGCTTAAGCATCCCGATTTTGTAATTACTTATGAAGTTGTGGGTTTTAAAACCTTTATTACTGATCCAGTTTTGTTAGGTAGTTTGTTTGATAACCTTGCAGAAAATGCATATAAATATTCAAATCCGGGAAGTAAGAGATTAAATATAAGTGCTAAGCTAATTAAAGGTGTTTTGGTGTTTCGTTTTGCCGATAAAGGAATCGGAATTCCATCATCGGAATTAAATAATATATTTAAAAAGTTTTTCAGAATACAGAACGAGTATAACCAAATGGGAAGCGTTGGTTTGGGTTTGGCATTCTGCAAAGAACTGGTTAACTTTATGCAAGGCGAAATTACCGTAAAAAGTAAAGTAGGTGTTGGTACAGAATTTAAAATTGTACTGCCATATAATAATTAAAAATTGAATTGAAGTTGTAAAGTTACACCTTGAAATATTTTAGAATATTCCAGCGTTGAAGCAGCTCTTCAACATTTCAACATAAAATAAAACACAAATGTCTAAAGAAGTAAAAATATTAATTGTAGAGGATGATGAAAATCTTCGCTTTTTAGTTGCGCATCGTTTAAAAACAGAAGGTTATAATGTGCTTGAAGCAAATGATGGCGAAGCTGGTGAGCGAATGATTCTGGCGGACCAACCCGATATTGTATTATTAGATTGGATGATGCCTGGTAAGCAAGGTGCCGAAGTTTGCGAAAGTGTTCGTAAACAAGGTTTCGAGAATCTGATTATTATGATGACTGCAAAAGCGCAGGATGTAGATAAAATCGATGCTTATAACTTTGGCGCATCAGATTATATTACCAAGCCATTTAATATGGATGTTTTGGTAGCGATGCTGGAGAGCAAAGTAAAATTCATCGTTAATAAGGATACTGCTGAAATTCATCGTTTTGGCAATATGGAGCATCATCCTAATATTCATACTTTATTTAGAGATGGAAAGAAAATTGAACTCACGATTTTAGAAAACCGTATTTTGCTTTATTTCCTGCGCAACCCGGGTAAGGTAATTAACCGTGATGAATTAATGTTAGTGGTATGGGGTTATAACTCTGATGTGAACACCCGTACCTTAGATATGCATATTGTTCGTTTACGTAAGAAAATAGAATTGAATCCAGATAATCCTCAGTTATTACAAACTGTTAGAGGTGTTGGGTATCGCTTTAATGCAGGGTAAATAGCCTCCCCCTGTTAAAGTAGGAAGTAAAACGCAGGTCTTTTTCGACCCTCTCCAAAGGAGAGGGTTTTCAAGGTCAGTAGTAGTCCCTCTAAAAAGCTAAAATATAATTGTATTTACGTTTTGGTTAAGCCCATTAACTTTGTTTCCCTTTCCTTTGGAAAGGGCTTACTCAATTTGCCTTAACACAAAACGCTCAAAGGGATAGGCTTAAGCCCTCTTCAACGTAAAAATCGTAATCTCTGGTAAAATTCCAACCCTTCCTGGATAACCCAAGAAACCATAGCCAACATTTACATAAAGCTGTTGTTTTTGCTCCTGATACAGTCCTGCCCATTCTTTGTAAATGTATTGAACGGGGCTCCATTGATATTCTTTTAGACGAACGCCAAACTGCATTCCGTGAGTATGACCACTAAACATGGCATCGATTTGAGGATACTTTTGTAAAACCTCGCCACGCCAATGCGAAGGGTCATGACTAAGCAGCAATTTAACTGGTAAATCATCTGTGTTTTGAACTGCAAGTTCCATTTTGCCATATTTTGGAAAACGGCCCATTCCCCAGTTTTCGATTCCTAATATTCCGATTTCTTCACCATCAACTTTTAATCTTCGGTTTTCGTTCATCAATAAATCGTAACCCATTATTTTATGAACATCAACCATGTCTTTCAGGTTTTTTACTTTAGCTGGCGATGATTCTTTACCGAAATAATAATCCCCATAATCGTGATTTCCTAGTGAAGAATAAACCCCTAGCGGTGCTTTAACTTTCGAGAAAATATCCTGATAATCTTTTACTTCATTGGTTAAATTATTTACTAAATCGCCAGTAAAGAAAATAAAATCGGGTTTTTCACCTAATAACATTTCTACGCCACCTTTAACGGCTGTTTTATTGTAAAAACTGCCAGAGTGAATGTCTGAAATCTGTCCCATTGTAATGCCATCGAAAGCTTTCGGTAAGTTAGGCAGAATCAGATTCACTCTTCTTACCTGATAATCATAAGCGCCGGAAATAATGCCCCAGCTTAAAGAAGTTAAAGGAACAGCAGCTGCAACTAAACCTGCTTTAACCAAAAACTCTGAACGTGAAATGGGCTCAGCTTCGCTAACAGGTTGGTCTTTAATAGTTTCTTTTTTGCTGAAAAGTTTAATTAATAATCTTCGCAAATCGTCAACAACCAAAAATGGTAACATCGCCATTTTACAGGCAACAGTTAGAAAGAATGCAACCAAAATTATTGCTCTTAATGTTAAGAATAGATTCAGATAAATTCCTGCGAAAACACCGATAATTAATAGAATACTATAGCTCCAGTATAAAATACCAAAGACTTTTTTAGTTGTGGGTTTCCATTTCTTAAAAACGGAAATAATGGCTTTAAAGCAATAAATATCAAATGCGATAATGAAAATGCAGGCAGCAATGATAAAGGGTAATCTTCCCATTTAAAAATTATGGTTTGTAAATAAAAAGCTTTGACAAATTCTTTCGATTAGAAAGAAATGTCAAAGCTAATAAATTGAATTCTTTAATTATCTAAAATCGTCTTCGTCCTCTTCCTCGTCGAATTCGGCATTAAATAAACTGCCAAACATATCCGAAAAACCGAAACCACCGTTCAGGTAATTTTTACTTAATTGCGAGTATTCTGCTAAACCGTGCAATACAAATTCCATCAATAATAAAGTTTGGTTTTCACTCAACTTCGGATGGAATTTTTTTACGGTATCATATAAACTCGGCACCAACATCAAAGCCTTTTTATATTGAGCGTTGGTCAGCGTATCGGTTACATCAACATTGTTTCCTTCAGTAAACCATTCTGTAATTTCTGTATAAGGATTAGCTGATTTAGATTTTTTTGCTTTTTCAGGATCAGGGAAATAACGGGCGAACAAAGTTTTAACCGCCTTGCCAATTAAAGTTGTGGCAACATGAGCCGGACCTTCTAACTCACCTTCGTAAACCAATTCAATTTTACCAGTAATGGCAGGTATGATTCCGGCTAAATCTGATAACCGAACAAATGTGTTTTTCTCACCAGAAATTAACATTCTCCGCTCTGCTGTACTAATTAAATTTTCAAAAGCCGAAATGGTTAATCTTGCAGAAACACCTGATTTCTGGTCGATATATTCACTTTTACGAGCTTCGAAAGCGATTTGCTCTATCAAATCTTTCACTAAACCATCAGCCTCAATATTCTCTCTTTGCTCTTTTGTAAGTTTAGCTTCCTGAAAAGTAATTTTACGAGAAATTTCGATGCTCTTTGGATAATGTGTTAAAATTTGACTTTCAATCCTATCTTTTAACGGTGTAACAATGCTACCACGATTAGTGTAATCTTCAGGGTTAGCAGTAAAAACAAACTGAATATCTAATGGTAAACGCAATTTGAAACCACGAATTTGAATATCCTTTTCTTGTAGCATGTTAAACAATGCCACTTGGATACGAGCCTGTAAATCGGGTAATTCGTTAATTACAAAAATACTTCGGTGCGCACGAGGAATTAAGCCGAAGTGAATAACTCGCTCATCATTATAGGTAAGTTTAAGCGTAGCCGCTTTAATTGGGTCAACATCGCCAATTAAATCGGCAACAGTAACATCAGGTGTAGCTAGTTTTTCGGTGTAACGTTCGCTGCGGTGTAACCAGGCAATTTCGGTTTCATCACCTTTGGTGGAAATTTCGTTTTTTGCATACCATGAAATTGGATTCAGTGGGTCGTCGAAAATTTCGCTTCCCGCAACATACGGCACATATTCATCTAATAAATTAACCATTAAACGGGCAATACGCGTTTTCGCCTGACCACGTAAACCTAAAAGCAAAATGTTATGTCGAGATAAAATTGCAGTTTGCAGCTCAGGAATTACGGTTTCGTCGTAACCGATAATGCCTTCAAATTCTGTTTTTTTATCTTTCAGAACTTTAATAAGATTTTCTCTAAGTTCTTCTTTAACGCTTCTTGATTTATATCCGGTGGTTTTTAATTCGCCTAGTGTGGTATTTTGCATCATATTTGAGTAATGATAAAAGAACAAGGATAAAAGACTTGGCTGTAAGGTCTGGTCTTTATTCCATAATCTTCGTTCTTTTGTCTATTTAACTGTTTTTCTTCTATTTTTAATATAATCTTCGAAAATGTACTCGCCTAAACCATTTAAAGAGCTGTAGAAGGCTCTACCGCCATTTATTTCGGTAAACTGACGAACAAATTGTTGCAGATAAGGGTCTTTCGCAATCATAAATGTAGTAATAGGAATCTTCAATCGCTTACATTGAGCGGCCATATTTAAGGTTTTATTAATCACCTTTCTATCCAAACCCATACTGTTTTTATAGTACTTGCCATTCTCTTTTAAACAAGTTGGTTTTCCATCCGTAATCATGAAGATTTGTTTATTATGCGTTTTACGGCGGCGAAGCAAATCTGCTGCTAATTCTAAACCTGCAAAAGTATTGGTGTGGTAAGGGCCAACCTGTAAATATGGCAAATCTTTAACCGTAATAGGCCAGGCATCGTTTCCGAAAACTACAATATCTAAAGTATCTTTAGGGTATTTTGTTTTAATTAATTCGGCTAAAGCCATTGCCACTTTTTTTGCGGGTGTTATGCGGTCTTCGCCATACAAAATCATCGAGTGCGAAATATCAATCATCAACACGGTAGAAGTTAATGTTTTGAAATCTTTTTCCTCTACTTCCAAATCTCTATCCGTTAACGTGAAATCGCCAATACCATGGTTAATCTGTGCGTTTTGAATAGAAGCCGTCATGTCTATTTGGTCTAAACTATCTCCAAAACTATATTCGCGTCTATCTGCATTTTTCTCTTCTCCGATTCCGCTTTGGTTACTATTGTGATTACCACGTCCTGATTTTTTCAGTTTCCCAAAAATTTCATCCAATGCCGATTTGCGAATTGTTTGCTCAGTTTTGGCCGTAATTTTAAACTCCCCCGATTTGTTGTCTTCAGTCAGATAACCTTTATCTTTCAGGTCATCGATAAAATTGCCGATGCCGTAATCATTGTTGGTTAATTTATATTGTTTGTCGAGTTCATTTAGCCAGCTCAAAGCCTCTGCTGCATCTCCGGCTGTATAATTTAGCAATTCGCTAAATAATTTCAGCAACTCATCGAACCCTCCCTTTGGCGTATCGCCAGGCTTGTAATCAGAAAAACGAAAACCTCTCATGTGCTTGTATTAACGATTTATCGAAGATAAAAGTTTCGATTTGTAATAATTTAAGCTTGGTGTCATATTTAGGCTAAAGGTGAAAGACCAAAGACTCAAGCTGAGGGCTGGATGTGCAAAATGAATTTTCAATAGAAAATTGCAAACTGAAAACTGATTTGGGCGTTCCCCAAGCTGCGCAAGGGGCGGGCTTTTCAGGGCTTCGCTTCGCTACGGTACCAAAGAAAAATTGGTACTGAACCCTTACAATCCCTAACGCAAAAAAAGTATCGAGGCTGTAAATTTTCAACAATGACTGCAAATCTTTAATCGCTTCAATTTTGTATGATAATCAATAGTGATAATTATTTGACTACATGAAAACTTCGTCGCCATAATCTGGGTTTGCACCAACCTGTGATGCGACAAAAGCACCAACTTTACAAGCTCTATCTAAAACGGTATCTATTGGGTAGCCATTTAAATAACTCGAAATAAAAGTGGCTAAAAATGAATCGCCAGCACCAACTGTGTCAGCTACTTTAACCTGATAGCCTTTATGATGATGTAAATGCCCATCATTTAAAACGTAGGCTCCTTTTTCGCCAACAGTTAAGCAAATAATCTGGATATCGAATTGAAGGTTTAATTGTTTTAAAAGCTGTTCGTCGGTACTGCCACTTAGAGAAAGTTCCTCTCTTAAATAAAGCAATTCATGCTCATTCACTTTTAAAATATCAGCCTCGGCTAATAATGTTTTTAAGGTCTCAATGTTATAAAATGGTGGGCGAAGATTAATATCGAAAATCTTTAGCTTAGCATGCTTTAGCAATGCTAAAATGGTGTTTTTGCTTTTTTCGTTTCGACAGGTTAAACTGCAGTAAACAAAAGCATCGGAGTTTTTAACTGCATCAATGAGTTCATCAGAAAGTTCAATTGCATCCCAGGCGACAGGCTCTACAATGGTATAAGTTGCCTGATGTGATTTATCAAGTTTAACGTCTACTGTGCTTGTTGGTAAATCGCTTTGCTGAATTAAAGTAGATTTGAAATTTTGTGATGATAAGAAATCTACTAATTCTTTACCTAAATCATCGTTACCGATAGCGCTTATAAATTTGCTGTTTATGCCTTGCTTATGAAGATTGAGTGCCACATTCATTGATGAGCCGCCAGCTTTCTTTCCTTCGGGAAAAACATCCCACAAAATTTCGCCAATTGATGTTACCGTTTTTTGCATTTTGATGAATTAAGCTTGTAAAGAAACAATTATTATACATGGAACAAAATAATTTGTTTCATATCTTTATCATAAGACCTAAAAATTATGAAAAAAATCTTAGTTATCGCTTTAATGCTGTTTTCAATTTCAGCCATTGCACAAACCTCCAAAGACAAACAATCTATAATTGATATTTTAGAAAAGCAAAGAGGAGAATGGAACAAAGGCAATTTAGAAACTTTTATGCAGGCTTATGTAAACAGCGATAGTTTACTTTTTGTAGGAAAAAGCGGGCCAACCTATGGCTATGAAAAAACCTTAGAAAATTACAGAAAATCTTATCCTGGCAAAGCCGGAATGGGTTTTTTAACTTTCGGAATTAAAAAAGTAGAATTTTTAAATAAAGATGTAGCCTTTGTGTTAGGAAGCTGGCATTTGAAACGAGAAAAGGATGAGCCTCAGGGTTATTTTACACTTTTATTAAAGAAGATTAATGGGGAATGGAAAATATTTATAGACCATAGCAGTTAGGCTTTTATGACAGAGTGAAATATCTTTTTGGTTCTCGTCATTCCCGAGAAAACGGGAATCTTAATACGAAAGAAAAGCCAACTTGTTGTTTTAAGATTCATTCCTTCATGGGAACGAAGATTGTTGAACTTGTCGAAGACCTTTATAAATCTTTCGACAAGCTCAAGATAACAGGTAGAAATTATTCTCCTAACTTAAAATCTTTATAATAGAAATCTTTATCAGCATCTGATAATTGACGAATTACCCTACAAGGGTTTCCTGCTGCAAATACGTTATCAGGGATATCTCTGGTAACAATACTACCAGAACCAATTACCACATTTGAGCCAATTTTTACGCCAGGATTTATAACCACATTGCCACCAATCCATACGCTATTGCCAATCGTAACTTCTTGCGCCCACTCATATTCCTGATCGCGTAAATGTGCGTGTATTGGGTGCCCTGCTGTGTAAATAGCAACATTTGGTGCAATAAAAACACTATTTCCGATACTAACTTTTGCGCAATCTAAAATTACCAGATTAAAGTTGGCATAAAAATTATCTCCAATTTCTATATTATAGCCATAATCGCAACGAAAGGGTGGTTCGACATAAAACATCTTCTGCGTTTTGCCAAATAACCTTTTTAATAACTCTTTTCTTTGTTTGATAAATTTTGGAGCAAGATTATTGAACTCGTGAACAATTTCCCGGGCTTTCAATCTTTCATTTGCTAATTCGGTGCCACCAGCTTGGTAAGCTTTGCCGGCAAGCATTTTTTCTTTTTCGGTAAGTATATTGTTTTCCATTGAACTCTGATTTTTATTCCCAGTATTTAAACGCAATAATAACAAAAAACGGGGCTATCGTAAAACGATGCCCCGTTGTAATTTTTTCCTAAAAAGCCAGTAAATTGATGGCGTTAAAGTTTTATTTTAAGGTTTTCCTTTTGCTAATGCGTTCTCTGCAATTTTAACTGCTTTCTTTTCTCTCCAATGAGCGTATTTTTCTTTGAAAGTCATTTTTATTAAGCTATCAATGGCACCGTGAGTAAATAAACTCCAAACACTAGCTACCTTTCTGGTAATAGATTGGTCCCAAGCCCGAAGACTTAATGAGAAAGAGCCATCTAAATATTTCATCCAGTGCCACATACCTGTTGGCATAAATAAAGTGTCGCCATGTTCTAAGAAAACTTCGTAACCTTCCACGCCATTTAATGCTGGGAATTTTTCGAAATCTGGATTAGCTACATCATAATCTTCTAAAGCATAGGTAGCATTTGGTAAGCAATATAAGCGGTCTTTCCATTTATTATCGAAAAGAACGATGTGTTTACGTCCGCCGAAATGTGTATGGAAAATGTGGGGTAAATCGATATCATAATGTAGAAAAGTTACCGAGTTAGAACCACCAAAAAACATTGCTGGCATACTTTCGATAAAACCACCCATTAAATCTTTAGGTATTTTTATATCATTAATTAAGCTTGGTACTTTTTTAAACAGATTAAAGAAGAAAATTCTCAATTCTGTTGGCTCACGCTTAATCAAATCCAAATAATCGCCAAATTTCATGTGTGTAGTTGCCGCATTAATTGGTTTAGATGGGTCTGCTTTAGAGTTATCATATAATGGAACTTCTAATTCGCCACCAATTTCTTTTAGATATTCTGTTGTCCATTTTTCTCTCGCAGGCCAATCTTTAGTTAAGCCTCTAATTACTAACGGACGTTTTGTTTTCAGATAATTTTTCTTGAAATCTTCGGGAGTGATACTCTCAACGATATCAACTGGTTTTAAAATGAAACTCATGCGCTTAAAATCGGTTATTTGTGCCGAACAACAAATGTGTAAATTTTATTTTACAAAATATATACTAACTATCAAATGTGACGAAAATCACGTAATCTAAAATTAATAAATCCTTAACAATTTAATAATTAAGCTAAAACTTTGTTTTTAACGATTTCTGCATAAGCAGCATCCCACAAATCTATACGTTTCTGCAAAGCAATTTTAGTTATTTCTTCTGCTTCAGCCCAAAAAGCCTCGTCTTTTTCACAAAGTTTTTCTGTCATAGATAATGCTAAATGACTATGATGATCGCCATCAATTTCGATATGACGTTCCAGGTAATATTTAAAAACCGACACCTTTTCTGGTTGCGTACTATTTAAATCGTTAACCATGCTAAAAAACATATTAGGAATTAAATCTTCGCGACCAAAAGTAAAACTAGCTGCTTGCAAGTGTGTTTTGCCAATGTTTATTGTATCGAAAGTTGATTTTACAAAATCTCTGGCGGCAGCAGGAACCTGAGCCAACTCGAAGGCCATATCAAAATCTCTTCCTTTTTGTATAGAAGTTAAGAAATTTTTAACTGTTTCTACATTAGCACCACATTGAGCCATTGCATCTAAATACAACTCAAAATGGCTTTTAATATCACCATTAGCATCAACATCACTCTCTTCGCCTGCAACAATTTCATTAATTAATTGGCGGGTTACAGCATCGCCAACCGGAAACCACGGCAAAGTGGTACAAGTTAAGTTTATCTGTAAAGCTTTTAAAAGCGACATAAAATCCCATACGGCATAAATATGGTGCTCCATGAAAATTTGTAAATCCTCTAATTCGCTAATCTCATTATAAACTTTGTGGTTGATAATCTGCTGCCTTAACGGCTCGATATTCTCTTGAATTTTTACGATGTTGGGATGCATGGTTTTTAATTATTGAATAATTGAGTTGCGAAAGATTTAGATACTTAAGATTTTATTAATCAAAACTCATTCAAGTTATTGCTGTGCAAAGCTAAATACTTGGAAGCAGCATTTGCTACAAAATACAAAACCTGAAAAACAGCTGACAAATAAGCTTATACCTGATTAACTTATACACAAAAAAAAACGTTCCTACCTAGGTAGAAACGTTTAGTTATAGTTACTGGGATGTGAAATATTATTTAGGCATTAAAACGGTATCAATAACATGTATAACACCATTTTTTTGGTTTACATCAGCAATGGTTACAGTACTCATTCCACCTTTTGCATCAGTTAACATTAATTTTTTGCCCATCATGTGTGCGGTAATTTTTTCGCCCTGAACCGTTGTTAGCTCAGCTTTACCACCACCTGCTTTAATTGCAGCAGCAATTGCTTTGCTATCCATTTTGCCTGCAACAACATGGTAAGTTAAAATTTTGGTTAAAGTAGCTTTGTTTTCTGGTTTTACTAAAGTAGCAACTGTTCCGGCAGGTAATTTATCGAAAGCGGCATTTGTTGGAGCGAAAACGGTAAAAGGACCATCACTTTTTAAAGTTTCTACCAACCCTGCAGCTTTAACAGCCTCAACCAGTGTCGTGTGGTCTTTTGAATTTACAGCATTATCAACAATATCTTTAGTTGCATACATGGCAGCGCCACCAACCATTGGATTTTTTTGAGCGTAAACTTGACTTGTAAATGCCATAGTTACAACGGCAATTGCAGATAGGATTAATTTTTTCATTATTTCTAATTTTTAAGTTTCTGTTATTTGATTCCATTTACGATGGGAAACAGATGCTTGGTTTTTAGAAATAAAAATAAAATTGTAAGTTATTGATATTTAGTGTTTTATTTTGTATTGAAAAGGTACTGTAGAAATTACATTGGTAGTGTAGTCCGCCTTTTCGCTAAATCTTTTTCGTTAGTGTTTACCTTAATCTTAAAGGAATGCAACGAAAAAGTATATCGTTATAATGCGGTTTACAGAACTTGGTTTCTGTTCAATTTATATTATTCTTTCCAGCAGATTTTAAATGAAAAAGCCTATAAATTCTGATAAAATTTACAGGCTTTTAGATAGTAGGCAATTATTTAGGTAACCTTTGCTTCTCTAATTTTCTTAGAAAAATAGTTTGGGAAAAAACGTTTTAAAAATATTGCTTTGGTTTCTTTTCCGCCAATATAAACTTCTACGCTTTTTGCGTTTATTGCTGTAATAATTTGGTTTGCACATTCTTCTGCACTCATTCCATTGCCTTGTGCCTCATCCATAGTTCCCTGGGCGTTGCCATTAGCGGTTAAAGCATTTACCGAAACATTTGTTTTTATAAAGCCCGGACAAACAATCGTAATGTTTATATTTTTATCGTAAACTTCCGAACGAAGAGAATCAAAATAACCATGAAGTGCATGTTTTGAAGCCGCATAAGCCGAACGCAATTTTGTTCCGAATTTACCAACCAAGCTACTTATTACAACAATTTGTCCGCCACCGCTTTTAATCATTACAGGTAAAACAGCTTTACTTAAGGCAACAGTTCCCCAAAAATTGGTGTTCATAATTTGTTGTTCGGTTTCTATTGAGGTTTCTAAAGCTAATCCTCTTTGACTAACACCGCCAGAATTGATTAGCAAATCTATTTTACCAAAAATTTTTATTGCATCTTCTGCTTTGCTTTTCAGTATTTCTGTTTCACTTAAATCGAAAGTTAAAACATGTACATTAAAAGAGTTTTGGCAATTGCCTTTTACTCTAAATAACTCATCACGATTACGGCCGGAAATAATTAATTTATCACCAGCATTAAAATATTTATAAACCAACGCTTCGCCGATTCCTGATGAAGCGCCTGTAATCCATACAATTTTTGACATATATCTTTTTAATTTTGAATCAGACAAGAATTGATGCTAGCGATTTACATAATCAATCATTCAAAATTCGCTTATTCAATCATTAATTATAAACAATTCTGATGCAATATGGTCGGCGAATAGCTTGCCTTCCTTACTTAGCTTAACATTATTCTCGTTAATTATTAACCAATCTTTATCTTCAAAGCTGCGAAGATTATGCATCGTTTCTTCATGGTAGTCTTTGCCAAAGTCACTATTTATTTTTGCTAAATCAACACCCCACATGGTTCTCAACGAAGTCATAATATATTCGTTAAACCTGTTATTTAAGCTAAGCTCTTCTATAACTTCTGGAAGTTTATTTCCGGCTAAAGTTTCTATGTATTGGGCATTATTTGCAGGGTTCATATATCTGTTTTGGCCATCAAAACCATGCGCTGATGGGCCAATTCCTATATAATCTACACCTTTCCAGTAATTTGTATTATGAATGGCGTAACAGCCAGGTTTTGCAAAATTCGATATTTCATAATGCTCAAAACCTGCTTTTTGTAACTGTTCCATTAAAATAACAAACTGAGCAGCACTTTGGTTATCGCTCACTGGAACCTGCTTTTTAGCCTTTATCGCATGCGCCAATGCAGTTCGTGGCTCAACAGTAAGGGCGTAGGCTGATATGTGTGGAACATGTAATTCTACAGCTTTTTGGATGTTATTTAACCATTTAGCATCGGTGAGTAAAGGATAGCCATAAATTAAATCAAGTGTTAAGTTTTCAAACCCAGCATCCTGGCTTCTCCTTATACAGTCTTCCGCTTCGGTAGCGTTGTGCGCCCGGTTCATCCAAATCAAATCTTCGTTAAAAAAAGATTGTATGCCAACGCTAAAGCGGTTAACTGGCAGTTGTTTTAATTCTTTTAATTTTTGAGCAGTTAAATCATCTGGATTAGTTTCTATCGTAATTTCTGCATTTGCATCAACAGAAAAAGTGTGATTTATGGCATCGAAAATTTTTTGTAAAGCTGCTTGAGATAGGATGGAAGGTGTACCCCCGCCGAAATAAATGCTTCCGACCTGACCATTAATCCTATCCTTTTTCATTTTAATTTCTTTGCAAATGCTTTCAACCATTTCATCAGCATATTTTAACGAGGTGCTGAAATGGAAATCGCAATAATGGCAAGCTTTTTTGCAGAATGGAATATGGATGTAAATACCGGACATGCTTTTATTATGATGTAAATTTAAATAGCTTAATATAGATTTTAATAGTTAATTACTTATTTAATAGTATTTTAAGTGTTAATTATTTATTTACTTAAATTTTAATCTTTGACAGTTTATGTTACTTTTGTTACTTCATCGAGTAACTTGTGTGTTTTCGAGTAACAAAAATAACAAATGATAAGTGTAAGATATAAAGAACTCAAATCTGGTAAATTTAGCGCCTATTTAGATATCTATATGAAATCTGATGGCAAAGGTAAGCGCAATTATGAATTTTTAAGCATATATGTTCATAAGGATTACTCAAATCCTAAGGCTCGTGTGATGGAAGTTGATAAAGAAAACTTTAAATTACTACAGGCAATAAGAAATGCTAGAGAAACAGAACTAAATTTTTCAGCTCATGGATATGAAGTTCCAGGAAAGGTTAATTACAACCTGTTGGATTATGTTGACGATTGTTTAAATAAAAAATTTAACTATAAACTGGAATGTCTTAATATACATCTTCATAGATATGTAGAAGATAAGCATACGACATTTAGCGATGTTAATGTTGAGTTCTTAGAAAATTTTCAAAAATACCTTTTAACTAAGGTTAGTCAGAATACTACCAGTGCCTACATGGGCGTATTTAGGCAGTATTACAATAAGTTGATTACTAAAGGCTATATAAAATCTTCTGCATTTTCCGAGTTTAAGGCCGTTGAAGAAGAATACTTGGAAAGAACAACTTTAACTATAGACGAAGTTAGAACGTTAGCGAAAAGCGTTCCTAAAAGAGGTAATAGTCAAGTGAGACATGCATTTCTTTTTAGTTGCTTCACTGGCTTGAGATACAGTGATGTGAGGAAAATAACTTTTGACGAAATTCAAGATGGACACATCGTTTTTAGACCCCAAAAAACTATTCGGAAAATTGTGAGAATACCACTTACTGAGCAGGTTAAGGAAATTATAAAAGAAGTAGAGGTTCACCCTATCAATAGAAAAATATTTTGGGATTTGCCAACTGGACAGGTTACTAATATGTACTTAAAATTTTGGGGGCTGGAAGCAGGAATAACGAAAAATATGCATTTTCATGCAGCTCGACACACATTTGCCACAATTGGTTTGACTTTCGGAATTGATTTATATACCATGAAAGAATTATTGGGACATAGCAAAATCGAAATGACACAGATTTATGCCAAAATTGTGGATAAGAAGAAAGAAGAAGAGTTAACTAAATTTCCTAAATTATAGGTATGAAAGATTTTGTAGAACTTGATGAGCATATCGCAATGAAAAGTTTTGATGGTATGCGTTTAAGCTGGGCTGACCCACAAATTAATGAGTTTTGGTACAAGAACTCAACAAGTGAATTTTTTCATAGACTAGCATTTTGTTATGTTGACCAAATTTCTAGCGACTACGTTGATTTGTAAGCATACGACCAACCCATCTTTTTTTATCAGATAATTTTTAGACAGTTGTTTTAGCCCAATTGTTTGGCATAAGTTCTTGAAGCTTATTTGCTTTGTGCGA